>JAQICG010000288.1 GCA_027858635.1 Gammaproteobacteria bacterium
AATAGGCACAATGGCAGCCTCAACCGCACAGGCCGCTAACTGGCTAATGCTACAGGGCACAGAACGCGACGCAGCCGCACCGAGAGCAAAAGTATGGGGCTTCATACAGCCTGAATACACTTCTACCAGTAATACACCTCTTCAGGCGGGTCCCTGGAAAGGCCAGGACGCTATCTTCAACCAGATGAGACCTAATTTGAAGTCCAACAAAGGCTTCAACATCATTCGTGCCCGCCTGGGTGTACGGGGTACCGGTCTGCCACTGGATAGCAATGTTAACTACTTTTTACTGGCGGAATTTGGTAACAATGGCATTACCGCCGGCGACAACGGCAGCGCAAAACTTACCGATGCCAGCGTCACACTCAATCATATCGATGGTGCTCGTTTTCGAGTGGGCCAGTTCAAAACTCCTGGCTCGGAAGAAGGCTTGCAGGCGATCCATGTGTTCGACTACATCAACTTCACGAGAGCAACCAATGGTCTGTTATTAGAACGCTTTTTCGACGGCGATGGCTCAGCCGCAGGTGATGCTAATAGGCCCAATGGTTCGGTTGGCGCCTTCCGTGATATTGGTATCCAGATGTTTGACACCTTCAAGGTTAGTGACTGGGAACACAGTTATGCGGTGATGTTGGGTAACGGCAACGGCATCAATCGTGCCGACAATAATGACAGCATGGAGACCTATCTGTACTGGTCTTCTGAACAGGTTTATGCCGGTGCAGGAGCACGTCGCGAAGGCTGGAAGCTGTTTGCCTGGAATCAGGACGGTAAACGGACGCTGACAGCTGCCGGTGCCGGTGCCGGTGAATATGATCGTACCCGCTCAGGCCTGGGTACTACTTTCAAAAAAGGCAAACAACGCGCAGGCTTTGAATATATTACCGCTGATGGCATGATCTTCAATGGTAGCGATGGTGGCGCTGTTCCGGGTGCTATAGGCTCGACGCCTACTGGCGGCACGCCTACAGCATCGTTCAACATCGAGACCACTGGCGAAGCTGACGGCTATTATGTGCATTATGGTTATGCACTGACTAACGAGCTGGAACTGGATCTGCGTTACGACGTTTACAATCGTATGACCGATGTGGCGACAAAAGAACGTAAATTCGACACATTGACAGTGGGTGCGCAGTACTTCTTTAACAAGAAAAGTCGACTGATCGTCAATTATGAAGCCAGAAATGCAGAAGCGCCAAACCTGGCATCAACACATCCAGCCAACCAGATTCTTGATGGTATGGATGATCGCCTCTCCGCCCAGCTTCTGATTATTTTCTAGAGCGAGCCCTTCTAAACGATCAGTATCTAATAAATATAATAACTCTGATTCTTCCTTTGCCCCGGTCTATACCGGGGCTTTTTTTGCATTAAAAATTGATATGCACATATTACGATTAGAAAAAATATTTTTTAACATCAGATAATGTCAAACCCGTCAAATAATCGAGCAACAGTTGCCGGTTTTCAATTTTATTAAAAATTCGATTATGGCTGCCGGTAACCACCTGTAACTTTTTAGGCTCATTAGCCGCTTCGTATAAAGCCTGTGCATGCTCAAACGGGATGATTTCATCTTCTTTGCTATGCATTAGCATTAAGGAAATGGGCGCTATTTGCGCGACTGCGTCCAATGGCCGGTAGCTGTTATCCATAGCAAACGACAATGGCCACTGCAATGCCCAGGTAAGCCAGCTGGTCGATAACACATCTTGCGTCACTTTACGATAATCGGAAAACCCTTCAATCGTGATCAGTGCTTTAATACTTTCTTTGTGCTGACTATGCGCCACTGCATGAATCGCTAAACTCGCACCCAGACTATATCCCATCACAATCAGATTTTCATTCTTTGCCAGCTGTTTTACGCTGTAGCCGATCGTAGTTTCGACATCTCTGATCACGGCATCAAGCTGTGCAGCCCCCTCTGAGTTACCGTAACCCCGATAATCAAAAAGATAAACGTCGTAACCGTGATCCGTTAGCCAGTAGACATTGGAAAAATGCGTAGAAATATTTTCGCCATTGCCCTGAAAAAACAAAATCGTACCTTTATAAATATCTTTGGATAAAAGTTTCCAGCCATGTAATTTAAGCCCGTCATGGGTTTCAAGCTGCACGTTTTCATACATTACACCCAATATGTCGGGCGTGGCGAATTGGGCGCGCTGGGGCTGAAATAAAACCTGGGTACACCCGGACAGCATTACCAGTAGTAGAATACCCGAGAGCATTTTTAGCCACCTCAGGAAAAGGCGGTCAATTTTGTGATAAAACATTTTCTCGTTTCTCATTAATAACAAAATCATCAAGACACAGATTTTTGAGTGATTGTCGCATCAAAGCCGGAATTAACAAACAATAACTGTGGGATTTTCCAGACACCTGATTCTACACAACATTATCAGGCAAGTTTTCAGTCAATGTCACATCGCATAAGATAAATCTCATTTGTTACTCCTTAACCTGCCCGAAAATCATATATCTATGGAATGTATTTCCCCCATTCCAGTCATATCTATAACTATCGCACCAGGCTATAAAACTTGGTAATTACCGGGAGAAACCGGTTGGATTTTTATCTTTTAGCATGCGACTGCTCGCCAACATCAAGTAAAAATACCTGACTAAATCACACGGATATATAATCCGTGTATGCGCTTGCAACTGTACTCACAATTGCTTTATTATTGGCACTCGTTTAAAAGAAACGTCCTTCTAATGGAGATTAATAATGAAAAAGACGATTATTAGTATTGCACTGTTAGGCTTCTCAGCATCAGCAATGGCTGAAGCACCCGGTGGCCCGAATTGCGGTTGGGGCAACATGCTGTTTGAAGATCAGGCAGGTATTGCACCACACTTTCTGGCGACAACCACCAACGGTACTTCAGGAAACGCTACCTTCGGCATGACTACCGGTACAAACGGCTGTTCTGTAGACGGCAAACTCACCTACGGCGGAAAATCACTGCTGGGTTCTATCATGGGCGAATTCTCTGAAGACGTGGCTCGTGGTGAAGGTGAAGCATTGAACGCAGTCGCTGTGATGTATGGCATAGAGCAAGAAGATCGTGCCAGCTTTGCTACTGCTATGCACACTAACTTTCAGACACTGTTCCCAAGTGAAAATGTGACTGCCGATGAAGTAATGGCCTCAATGAACGAAATTATGAAAGCCAATGCGCAATTAGCAAAATACGTTGCTTAAGTATCGACTGTTTTAAGCGTTTAGTAAAAAGCCCCGTTTCTTCGGAGACGGGGCTTTTTTTTGAAAATCTATAAAATCCTTCTCCAGAACATTCACTAAAATGCAGTCCGTTAGCTTCAAGAATCTGCGCAATACCTTCATGCTTATTTTAGTCCTGTGCTTTTCCAGCCCGGGCTTTAGCTCCACAGGTGATGCTGTAAACTACGTTAATTCACTGCAACAGCAAGCTATCGACCAGCAACTCTGGCAGGAGCAGGAGTGGTTAAATCTCCTGCACTATGATGTCATTAATAGAGCGGATCACGCCTACCTCAGCCAGGTTGACGATGATCGCTTCTTTAACGCTATAGATGGAAAAACCAATTCAAAGGCTGAATTGCTGCAAACCATTGCTTCTTTTTTCAACACCGGGGTAAGCGATGACAGCCATACACTGTGTCGATTTGTTGCGCGCTTCGACTGGCTGAACAAGAAGCTTTCTTTTGATAACAGCCGGCTCCCCTCTGCCCACTGCGAAGAGCGTGATGAATGGCGCAAACTGGTCGATGCCGACCATGTGACCATGATATTCCCCGCCTATCACCTCAACAGCCCTTCATCGATGTTTGGCCACACCCTGCTTAGAATGGACAAAAAGTTTGGTGATACTGAATCCGAATGGCTGTCGTTTGCGATTAATTTTGGCGCTGAGACCAATGCCGATGACAACTCTCTTTTTTATGCCTTTAAAGGCCTGGCCGGCGGCTACCCCGGCGTTTTTATTGTCACGCCCTATTTCAAAAAAATTCAGGAATACAATCGCATCGAAAATCGCGATATCTGGGAATACCCGTTGAATCTCACCCCTGAAGAAACCCATCGCATGTTGCAACATCTGTGGGAACTCAAGGAGATGAATTTTGATTATTTCTTTTTCGACGAAAACTGCTCCTACCGCTTGCTGGAATTACTGGAAGTGGCACGCCCGGGCATAGAACTCACCGATGACTTTGCGCTAACCGCCATACCGGTTGATACCGTCAGAGCGATTGAACGCGCTAATTTAACAAAATCCATCAATTACCGTCCCTCTCAGGCTACCGCCTTGCAGCATTTGCTTGATGACATGAGCGCCACTGAACAGGCTTTGGTGCGGGCGCTGGCCGAAGATATCAACACTGTCGAATCAGTAGATTTTAAAAGCCAGCCCGACACTCAACAACATCAGGTTATTGATGCCGCCTATAAATACATTCGCTACCAGCAGACCGGCGTAGCGCGCGACCCCGACCTGGCCAAACGCAGTTATCAGCTACTCACCCAGCTCAACACCTACCCGGCAACAAAATCGTCTGTCTATACCGCACCCGCTTCACCTGAAACCAGCCATAATAGCCGTCGCGTCTCCGTCAGTGCCGGTGAGCGCCTAGATAAGGCTTATGCGGAATTGAGCTATAAATTCTCTTTCCACGATCTGGAAGATAACGAGTATGGTTTTCTGCGTGGCGCGCAAATTAACATGGGCCATATCCAGATAAGAGCTGATCGTGATAATGCAAAATTGCACCGGTTTGATCTGATCGACATCTTTTCCCTTACCCCGCGCACCGATTTCTTCACGCCGCTTTCCTGGCGCATCTACACCGGCCTGGAACGACAGCCTACCGGATATAAAGATAACCTGGTGGCTCACGTCACCGGTGGTGCGGGCGTCTCTTATGCATTGTGGGAAAACAGTCAGGTTTACGCCCTGGGCATGCTGCGTCTGGAACACAACAACGACATGAACAACAACATCGAGCCGGGCGTGGGTTTACTGACCGGACTACTACATCACTTCGGCAGTAGCACGGCACATCTGGAATTGAGCGGGGAACAGTTCAAGGATGATGTATACCGGATGAGAAGCATCTACAAACACAACTTCGTTATCAGCACCAACCATTCGATAAAATTCACCGCCAAACGGGAATGGCATTCTTCGATCCGGTTTTCTGAACTGAATTTAAGTAAACTGTATTACTTTTATAGCACATTTAAAATATAAATAATTATCCTGATCACCTTTGTTGACGGCTTTATCGACCGGCACTTCCACCAGCCCATCTGCCCAGCAGGTTGAACTTAGCACGCCCGAACCCTGATGTGGGTAGAGTGTTGCCCGCAGGCCCTGCTCGGATGCAATCAAACGCACGCGTAAATATTCCTGCCTTTTCAGACTCGGCCATTCGAAGTCTGCAATCACGGGCATTTTTACCGGCAGATATTTTTCTGCGCCCTGCAATTTTAGAATCAGAGGTTTTACGAATAATAAAAAGGTGACGAAAGTCGAAACCGGATTGCCGGGCAGGCCCATAAAAGTCGCCTTGCCAACTTTGCCATAGGCCACCGGCTTACCGGGCTTCATGGCGATGCGCCACATTTTTAATTCACCCAGCTGTTCCAGTGCGAGTCGCACGTAATCCTCTTCGCCCACCGAAACGCCGCCACTGGTCACAATCAAATCGGCACTGGCGGAGGCCTGCTGCAAAATCTCGAGCGTGGCGTCCAGGGTATCGGGGACGATGCCCAGGTCGATAACTTCGCAGCCCAGCGATTTCAGCAAGCCCTTGATGATGTATTTGTTGGAATTGTAAATCTGGCCTTGCGCCAGTTCATGGCCCGGCTCGACAATTTCATCGCCGGTAAAAAAAGTCGCCACTTTTAGCTTTCTTTTCACCGCCACTTCCGCCAGCCCGACCGAAGCCAGCAAACCCAGCTCCTGCGCTCGCAGCTGATGCCCGGCTTCGAGTATTACACTGCCATGCGCGATATCTTCCCCGGCGCGGCGAATGTTCTGCCCCGCCTTAACGGCTTTGTTGATGATGACCCGATCACCGTCGCGCTGGCAATGCTCCTGCATCACCACCGCATCGGCATTTGCCGGTATCGGTGCGCCGGTAAAAATTCGCGCCGCCGTGCCCGCCTCCAGCGCGCTGCCCACCTGCCCGGCGGGAATGCGTTGCGTCACCACCAGGGCTGCGCCGACCTCACTGCAATCGGCGCTGCGAAGCGCATAACCGTCCATGGCGCTGTTGTCGTAACCGGGCACATTAATGCTGGAGCGCACGTCCTCCGCCAATATCCGGCTCAGTACATTTTCAATCTCTATCGCCTCAGACTGCGCAACAGCGACAACCGGTTCAAGGATCAGCGCCCTGGCCTGATCAACAGAAATTAACGATGGTGATGCACAACAATCTTCTGACACGCTTATATCCTCTTTTCTACCAATGGGGTTTACCGATACTATTTTTCAAGCAGCCGGGGCATTAATTCGACCATATTGCAGGGGCCACTGCGGTAATCCAGCTGCGGCCCGATGATATTGTCCCAGCCTGTACGGCAGGCGCCGGTGGAACCCGGCAGGCAGAAGATAAAGCTGCCATTGGCGGTGCCACCGAGCGCACGTGAGGCCACGGTGGAGGTTTTTATTTCCTGATAGGAAATCCAGCGAAACAGCTCACCGATGCCCTCAATCTCCTTATCCAGCAGCGGTTTGACGGCTTCCGGCGTAATATCGCGTCCGGTCAGGCCGGTGCCACCGGTAGTGATGATGACGTTGACCCCGGCATCCGCGATCCAGCGCGAGACCACGGCTCTGATTTGATAGATATCATCGACCACAATCGCCTTCTCGGCGCAGTGGTGACCCGCCTCAGTCAGGCGATCGACCAGGGCTTTGCCAGAGCTATCATTCTCCTCTGTACGGCTGTCGGAAACGGTCATCACAGCGATATTCACAGGGATTAGCTTACGTTCACTCATTATCAAATTACTTCCCGCTTGTTGGCCTGTTATACATAAAGTGGATTAAATTCATTGGCATCGTATTATCGCATTATCGCGGCTCTTTCCAATAATGTAAATCAAGGCAGGTCGCTCGCGCGACGCTTCAAATCCCGAAAATTCGGCCTCAAACCATCGTCTTTGCGCAACAATTGCGACATCATCCGACAAGCCCTCATCTGTTGTGTTTCAATTATTGAGCTGGATCATGTTTAT
>JAQICG010000447.1 GCA_027858635.1 Gammaproteobacteria bacterium
TCAATGGCTTCGCCGATTTCCAGCTCGTGCCCGGCAATGTCTATTTTTTTTCCTACCAGCGCCAGGGTTGCTTCGGCCCGGGTTTTGGGCACTCTCAGATTCATCCGGGTGCGCCGCGACAGGTGCATGAGCTCATCATCCGAAGGGCGTTCCCAGCCGTTGCCGGTAGTGGCGCCATGTATCTGGTGAATACCGGCCTCTGGTTCTTCGGTTAGCCAGGGCAGTATTTCATACAGCGCCTGGGACAGTTCCCAAGCGTGCATGGTCGGCAGCTGTTTGCAATTGATTTTGAATGACAAATCAACCACCTTCTCTGCCGGGACAAATTCGGTTACTTTGTTTTCGTCTTCCCACAGCATGATTAAATTCTACTCCTGCCGGGCGGTAAAAGCCGCTTCCAGCTTGTCCTGCCAGTCATTGGGGGTGTCGGGGTATGAGGGCTTCACGTCCATTTGAAAAAACAGTTCGCCCTGTTTGGCTCTTTTGCCCAGCTCTTTTTTCAAGTCTTCGAAGCTCTCCAGCTCCTGACCTTCTAACATCACTTCACTTAACCAAAGCATTCTATATATTCCTCTATGTTTATGCGTTTTGCAGGGGGATCAGCCCGGCAACCTGCTCATAATACCTTGCCCGATACATCAGACGCTGCTGCCTGTCACTGTCTTCAAAACCACTGCGATTGTGCAATATATTGTTGCAGATAATGCCCTGCCCGGCGTCCAGCTGGTATTTAAGGGCAACGGCTTCATCCGCCAGTTTTTCGCTGATGAATTCGACCGCTTCTCGGGTCGGGGCGTCATCGCGCCATTCAATATTTCGTTTGCGCGCCGAATAGCGCATGTGTAGATTTCCCGAGGCTTTATCAACGGAAAACACCGGCCCGGTTCTGGCTTGTCGAATTTCAACACCGGCTTCGACATTGGCGGGAATGGTCATCGCCTGAGGATGCATCAGGGCTTCGATCCAGGCCGGATTACGCTCGCGCAAGGCGATATACAGCTGTTCATGATCCAGCAGGCTGTTTACGCCACCGCTCGCCGCCGGGCTGGCACAGTGCATAATGATGGTTCGAATCTGCTTCTCCGGCGCATTGTAATAGCCGTCAGTATGCCAGCTCAGCGGTCTGTTGGTGTAGGGAATATACTGGTTCCCCTGTTGCGATCGCACCTGCAGGCTGCTGACACTGTCTTCATCCGAACGCAGATTATCATCCAGTGACACTAATCCCAACTGTCGCCCAAATTCAGGCAGCCAGCTTTTGTCGTTGTGCGGTGGCTCGCGCAGTTGATAAATAGCCACGCCATAGGTCGCGCATCGCTGTGTAATTGCCGCAATCTCATTTTCATGCAATGTATATGGGTTCGTTATCTCGACTTTCAATGCATCGGCATCAACAGGCAGCAGCGCCAGCTTTGCATTACGCCATAGCTCATAGTCACGACTGCACGAGAGATCGAACACGCTGGTACGATTCTGGTGTTGATCGAGAAAATGGTGGCTATTGAAATTGGGCATACGTTACATAGATATTCAGGAAATTAATGACTTAGGATGGAGGCATTGGTTCAAAAAAACAATATCACTTAAGGAGAAGCTGACAGGCAGAGTCGTTGCTCTGTGCGATTTACTCATTAATATAGGGGCCATTAATACACCACCGCTTTTGTGGTAAAGCACCCAGGTGTGATAAAAAAACCGGCCTGAAAGAACAGTACCGCTTTGATTTTATGCAGAGCCCAGTCAGAACCACATAAAAGATAAAACTCTATCTCTTTTGGGGTAAAACAAGGTACCCCTCCCCCCCCAAGGGTAGGGTTCTCCACAGGCTCAGCTCACTCTAGACTTTGCTCCCAGATTTCCTCCCAGGATTATTGTTGCAAGACATAATCCCTTTGGGATGTTGAGAACATTTTGATTTGGGAATACAATCAGTTTCCCGATTCCAACCAAAATACAATGTTTCGATCATAAGATCGCGACAACGACGGTACAACAGGAGACAATCCATGGCCAAAAAGATATACGAAACACCGATGCTGGACGTCCTTGAAGAAGGACCATGGCCCAGTTTTATTTCTGGTATCAAGAGACTTCGTGACGAACATCCCGATGAGCGCATACAGAATGTAACCAGCAGCCTTCTCGGTCAGCTTGAGCACTCTTACGAAACACGCAAGGGCTACTGGAAGGGCGGCACCGTCTCTGTATTTGGATATGGCGGTGGTATTATCCCTCGCTTCTCTGAAGTGGCTTCCGCTTTCCCTGAGTCCAAAGAGTTCCACACCATTCGCGTTCAGCCGCCTGCCGGCAACCACTACACCACTGCCATGCTGCGCCAGTTAGGTGACAGCTGGGAAAAATACGGTTCAGGCCTGCAAACCTTCCACGGCCAGACCGGTAACATCATGTTTATCGGTACAACCACAGCAGGTGTTCAGCACTTCTTTGATGACATCAATGAATATGGC
>JAQICG010000090.1 GCA_027858635.1 Gammaproteobacteria bacterium
CGCACTCAGCCGTGATGACATGGCGGCCGTTAATGAGGTGATTCGCGAACGCCTCAGCTCAGACGTTACTCTGGTGAATCAGCTCGGGCACTATATTATCGACTCCGGCGGCAAGCGGCTTCGGCCCATGCTGGCGGTGCTGGCGGCGCGCGCCTATGGTTACGAGGGCGACAAACACCAGTTGCTGGCGGCGATCATCGAGTTTATTCATACGGCGACCCTGCTGCACGATGATGTGGTCGATGAGTCCGATATGCGTCGCGGTCGTGAAACCGCCAACGCCATGTTCGGCAGCGCCGCCAGCGTGCTGGTAGGTGATTTCCTCTATTCCCGGGCCTTTGAAATGATGGTGGATGTGAAGAGCATGCGCGTCATGGAGATACTGGCTCATACCACCAATGTGATCGCCGAAGGCGAGGTAATGCAGCTGCTCAATGTGCATGACGCCGAAACCACCGAAGCCCGTTACCGCCAGGTCATACACTGCAAAACCGCCAAGTTATTCGAAGCCGCGACGCGCCTGGGCGCGGTATTGTGCGAGCGCCCGCGAGAGGAAGAGGACGCTATCGGCCTCTATGGCATGCATCTGGGCTCGGCTTTTCAGCTGATCGATGATGTTCTCGATTACAGCTCCAGCAGCGAAGACATGGGCAAGAATGTGGGTGATGATCTGGCCGAGGGCAAGCCAACCCTGCCCCTGATTTACGCCATGGAGCGCGGTGACGCGGCGCAATCCGGGCTGATTCGTAAAGCCATTGAGCAGGGCGGCTACGATATGATCGACGAGGTGCAGGCCATTATTCAGCAGACCGGCGCGCTGGAATACACGCGCACGGTGGCTCAGCAGGAGGCCGACAAGGCCATCGAACAGCTGGCACACCTGCCGGAATCAGAATATAAGCAGGCGCTTGAGTTGCTGGCTTTGTTTTCGGTGCAGCGCAACACCTGATTTCATTAAGTGGATAAAGCAGTATAATAGCCTCTTCGGAGTGTAGCTCAGCTTGGTAGAGTACTACGTTCGGGACGTAGGGGTCGAAGGTTCAAATCCTTTCACTCCGACCAATTTTCCCGATCAACTATTATGGTGGTCGACTCACGTTAAAACAGAGTAAAGACCGTGACACAAGGTAATTTATACATCATTTCAGCACCTTCGGGTGCGGGTAAGAGCAGCCTGGTTTCAGCGCTGGTGGCAGATCGGCCTGAGGTTGAAGTCTCGGTGTCACATACCACGCGTGCCATGCGTCCCGGTGAACAGGATGGGGTGAATTACCATTTTGTCGATGAAGAAAGCTTTATTGAAATGGTGAATCAGGGCCTTTTTCTGGAGCATGCGCAGGTGTTTGATAACCATTACGGCACCTCGCGCCAGAGCATCGAGGCGCAGCGGCAGAAAGGCAAGGATGTGATTCTGGAAATTGACTGGCAGGGGGCGCGTCAAATCAGGAAGCTGGTCAGCGGCTGCAAAAGCATCTATATTCTGCCGCCCAGCGTTGCCGCCCTGAAGCAGCGCCTGCAGCAACGCGGTCAGGATGACAATGCCCTCATAGAACGGCGCATGCGCGATGCGGTCAGTGAGATGTCGCATTATGATGAGTTTGATTATATAGTGATCAACGATGAATTTGAGCAGGCAAAAAAAGAGCTGTCTGCCATCTTTGTCAGTAATCGGCTGTTAAAAGATTTTCAGCAGCAACAGCACGCAGATTTACTGGCAGAGTTACTGGCCACGAAAGTTTAGTGGTTTTTTTAGAATTAACCGGAGTATGACACAAGATGGCACGTTTAACTGTAGAAGATTGCCTGGACTATGTAGATAACCGCTTTGATCTGGTATTGGTGGCAACACGCCGTGCGCGCCAGTTAGCCATGGGCGCAGATCCCTTGTTGCCGGTTGAAAATGACAAGCCCACCGTACTGGCTTTGCGTGAAATTGCAGAGAACCTGATTAACGAAGAGGTGCTGACACAGGCCGTCATTCGCCAGGATGATGTCGATGCCCTGATCGAAGGGGATCTGCAGGATTTTGAAAAGCAGTAAGCAGCGATATAATAGTTCTGATGTCAGAACCCGTTAACGGTGACAATGAAATTGCAGAAGGCATCGATAGCCGGTTTCTGATCTCGGAATTGTGTGAACTTGTCGGCTCATACATGGAAGCGGAGCAAGTTCAGGAAGTCTATCAGGCGTACCTGTTTGGTGCGCAAGCTCATGAAGGACAGGTGCGCCAGTCAGGCGAACCTTATATCTACCACCCGCTAGCCGTAGCAAGAATTCTTGCATCCATGCACATGGATGTGAAGAGCATTGTCGCCTGCATTTTGCACGACGTGATCGAAGATACGCCAGCGACGCGCACAGCCATCGAAGAGATCTTTGGTGAAGATGTGGCGCATCTGGTCGATGGCGTCAGCAAGCTCACCCATATCAAGTTCAAAAACAAGATTGAGCAGCAGGCTGAGAACATCCAGAAGGTGTTATTGGCGATGGCGAAAGATATCCGCGTTATCCTGATCAAGCTGGCGGACCGCCTGCATAATATGCGTACCCTCGGACCCTTGCGCCCCGAAAAGCGCCGGCGCATTGCCAAAGAGACACTTGAAATTTATATCCCTATCGCCAATCGACTGGGGATTTATACCATGCGCCATGAGATGGAGGATCTGGTGCTGAAAGCGATGTATCCGACGCGTTACAGGGTACTGGAGAATGCTGTTGATAAAGCCAGCGGCCATCGCAAGGAGGTGATTAATAAAATTGACAAAGCCCTGGTCACCCGGCTCAATGAAATGGGGCTGGATGCTGAAGTGCAGAAGCGCAAGAAACATCTGTTCAGCCTGTACCAAAAGATGCGCGATAAGCATCTGTCATTCAATAAAGTGTTTGACGTGTATGCCATACGTATAGTGGTTGATTCGGTCGATGAATGTTACCGGGTGTTGGGCGTGGTGCATAA
>JAQICG010000430.1 GCA_027858635.1 Gammaproteobacteria bacterium
CTTCTGGATTATCGGTTAATTCGAGCTGATGGGATTCACCAAGCACATAGGTCATTCGAGATTAGTCGTACTCATTCATCTGGCAGCCGAAGGTCTTGATATAGAGCTTACGGGTCACGATTTTTCGGGATCAGAATAATCACTGATCGGGGTTTTACTGGTCATAAATTCCTGGATAAATATTTAAGATGCGTAGATTATCACGTTTGATATCGGTAAATCACCATTGATTCTGCGGATTGGGTTCTTCCGTGAATGTCGGGAAAAGGCTGAAAAAGCATTAGTCCGCAGATGAACACAGATGAACACAGAAAAAGGCAAATGCTTAGTCCGCGAAGGACGCCAAGGACGCGAAAAGGGCAAAACCATACAAAGGCTTTAGTCCACAGATGAACACCGATAAAGGCAAACCATTTGACCACAACACGGGCAAATAATTTACTAATTTAAAAGGTTTTTTTCGCGTTTTTGGCGTTTTTTGCGGACCGCTTTTTAGATTTTTTTATCTGCGTTCATCTTCGGACCCTGAATTTTTCCCATTAAATCAGCACAGACCTACTCCACCGTTACCGATTTCGCCAGGTTCCTCGGCTGATCGACGTCGGTGCCCTTCTGCACGGCGACGAAGTATGACAGCAGTTGCAGGGGGACGGCGTATAGCAGGGGCGCGAGTATCGGTGATACCGACGGCAGGGTGATGACATGGCAGTGTTCGCCCATGTCGGTCAGGTCCAGGCGCTCGTCGGCGAACAGGTAGACTTCGCCGCCGCGGGTCAGCACTTCCTGCAGGTTGGATTTTATTTTGTCTTCGTAGCCGTCCTTGCAGGCAACGGCCACTATCGGTTTGCCGGGTTCGATGAGCGCGATCGGGCCGTGCTTGAGTTCGCCCGCCGGGTAAGCGTCGGCGTGGATATAGGAGATCTCTTTCAGCTTGAGCGCGCCTTCCAGGGCGATGGGAAAGAGCAGGCCCCGGCCTAGAAAAATTGTGTTGCTGAGGTCGGTAAAAGCCTCTGCCCATTTTTCGATGTTGGCTTTTTCCAGAAGAATCTTTTCGATGATGCCAGGCAGAGCCAGCGCCTCATGCAACAGTGATGCCGCCAGATCGGCTTTCATTGTGCGTGTTTTACCCAGCGTAATCACCAGCATCAGCAGGGCCAGCAGCTGACTGGTGAAGGCCTTGGTCGAAGCCACACCGATTTCCGGCCCGGCGCGGGTCATCAGGCTGAGCTGGCTTTCCCTGACCAGCGAACTCTCGGGGGCATTACATATCGACAACGTGGCACCCACGCGCGCTTTCACATTGCGCAGGGCCGCCAGCGTGTCAGCGGTTTCACCCGATTGCGAAATCGTCACCAGCAGCGTATCCGGCATCAGCACCGGATTACGGTAACGAAATTCACTCGCCACCTCAACCCGGCAGGGTATCCCCACCAGATCTTCCAGCCAGTACTTGGCGACCAGCCCGGCGTGGTAGCTGGTACCACAGGCGACGATCTGCACACATTTGATGCTGTCGAAAACCGCAGACGAACCCAGTCCGAAAGTGGCATCGGAGAGCATTCTGTCATGCACACGGCCTTCAAAAACATTGAGCAGGCAGGTGGGCTGCTCGTGGATCTCCTTGAGCATGTAATGGCGATAACCGTTCTTGCCGGTGGCATCCGCGCTCAGGTCCGACTCCTGAATATCACGTTCAACCTGCTGGCCGTTGCGGTCGTAGATCACCAGCGCATCGGCACGAATGTCGGCGACATCGCCCTCCTGCAGATAGATAAAACGCCGCGTCACAGGCAGCAGCGCGGTGGCATCGGAGGCAATAAAATGCTCGCCCAGCCCCAGACCGATTACCAGCGGGCTACCGCTACGGGTGGCGATTAAACGCCCGGGTTCCGCGGCGGAGATCACCCCCAGCGCATAAGCACCTTCGAAATCAGCGACTGCTTTTATAATTGCGAAGAGTAGATCGTTGCCCTGCTTCAGATAATATTCCACCTGATGTACCGCCACTTCGGTATCGGTATCGGAGGTAAAGTTAAACCCCGCCGCTTTCTGTTGCTGGCGCAACACACCGTGATTTTCGATGATACCGTTATGCACAATGGCCACCGAGGCATTACAGACGTGAGGATGGGCATTTCTTTCGCTGGGTTCGCCATGCGTCGCCCAGCGGGTGTGCGCCACACCAGCCATGCCCTGCAGCGGCGTTGCTTCCAATGCATCGGCCAGCGCCTGCACCTTGCCAGCCCGGCGCACGCGCTCGATGCAGTTATCCTGATTAAGCACCGCAATGCCCGCCGAATCGTAGCCCCGATACTCAAGACGACGCAGCCCCTCGAGCAAAATAGGTGTCACATTTCGTTCCGCAACCGCTCCAACAAGACCGCACATAAACTACCTTGTAACGTAATAACAGCCGCAACTGTTGTTAACAAAAAAGAAACCATTTTAGCCGATCCACCGCCACAAATGGGCCCAATTCGCGCCTCGAAATAGCAGCGTCGGATACCCGCGCTGCACGCAGATTATTACTACGCTTCGATCAGCGCAATCTCCGCCTGCGAGAGCTTGAACAGGGCATACACCTGCTGATTCAGTGCCACCTCCAGCGCAATAACCTCACTGTTCAAAGCCTCTCTTCGGGCTTTTTCCGCCTCGAAATAATCATACCATTCGTTACGCTCCGCCAGTGAGATGCTGCCATTGAACGCTTTTTTAAGCTCTTTTTGCAACTCGGCAAAATCCAGCCGCCACCAGCTTTGCAGTTTTTTATTGAGCTTGAAAACCTGATCCGGCGGACAGACATCTTCCAGCCGGCGGGCAAAGCCCTGTTCGCAGGCATAGCGGGCTTCGGTTTTGGTCTGAGTGTTTTCAGCCAGCACCGAAATTTCTTCATTCTCAGGTTTGTCAGGGATGGGTAAAGTTTCGATGTATTGCGCCCTAACCTCATAAAATCCGCCTCTGACAAAAGGACACATCGATTTAATTAAATACCAGTATGCATTGCTATTCAGCAAACCATAGAGAAATAAATCTTCTGTAGGAATGATGTAACTTTTATCATTCGAATAAGCGCCATTGGTATTGTAATGAAACAAAGATCCAGGACTAAAATGGCCATATTGAATTTTTGGCTTATCAAATTCTTCGTAATAAGCACAAGCTCTCAATTCCCACCAGAACTCACCTTTGTCACCACGTTTTCTTCCCTTGCTTGTAAATGGCAACAGCCATTCTGCCAGCGCCGGGTGATTTGAATTCAGCCATTGCCAGGCTTCATCTTCAGTGATGGTTTCATCTTTGGATTTAGCCAGTTGTGTTCGGATCCAGGATTTGGGCATGGCGATAAGCCATACATCGCGCGTTTGACTATGCCAGCGTTTTAAATCCTTGCCTTCCAGAAAGGGCTTGATGATTTCGGCGGATTTCGGATCCTGTTGCACGATGGCGTCGCGGGTCTGTCGATCAATGACGAAGGCTTCGTTCAAACCTGTTAATACGCCGCGATACGGTGAGCCGTAGACCTGTTTCAGCGTGGGATAATCCCCGGTGAGTTTTTTGCGCAGGGCGTGCAACGATTCATCTTCCAGTTGCCAGCTCTGCCTGCCTAGCTGGCTGTGTGCCATCCGGCTTTTTTGCTGCTCGAAAGCGAGTTGCAGGTTTTCCGGCAATGCGTCTTTCAGCGTGAGTATCTCAATTTTATGATCGCTCGCCGGTTTTTTATTTTGCAGAACCAGTATCGCCGGATAGGTGGTGACGCCTTCGAATACCTGTATATCGCCAAAGTCGACAATTTTTTCCAGCGCCACTTCATGGCTCAGATAGTGACGCAGGTTTTCCCCTGATCCGGTTTTGAAAAAAGTGGAGCTGGAAATATAGGCCATACGGCCATCGGCTTTTAGCAGCTTGCTGCCCAGTTCGAAGAAGTAACCGTATAGATCCAGCACGCCGTGATAAACCGAATAGTTTTGTTCGAGCCAGGGTTTGATGTCACCCAGCAGTTCCTGCCGGACATAAGGCGGGTTGCCCAGCACGACATCGAAACCGCCCTGTTGAAAAATAGATTTAAAACTGTTCTGCCAGACAAATTCGGAACCGGGCGCGGGGGCGTCGAAGCCCAGACTGTTGCCGGCGATGAAGTTAGCGTCGAGGCTTTCCAGCGGCTTGCCGCGTTCGGCGGTTTTCAACCAGAGCGAGAGCTTGGTTATTTCGATGGATTCTTCATTAATATCCACGCCGTAAAGATTGTTGTTGAGAATTTCCTTGTTTAAATCGAGTACGCTGCGCTGACCGGTGAGCTCGGCAATCCGGTGATTGGTTTTTTCGTATTCGGCGTAGAGATAATCGAACGCGGCTACCAGAAATGCACCCGAGCCACAGGCGGGGTCAACCACTTTGATTTGTTGCAGGCGCTCCTGCCAGGCGTACCAGAAGCGCAGTTCGGTTTGCTTGCCCTGCTTCCACTGAATGGTCTGGTCGGCTTTGTACTGGCCGTATTCGCTGAAGAGTTTTTCAAACTGCTCATCGATATGGGTGCCCAGGGTATTGAGGACGATGAAACGGGTGATGTTGTCGGGGGTATAAACCACGCCGTGTTTTTTGCGCTTTCCCGAAACTGCCGTGGCTTTCGCTTTCGCCGCTAACCGGGGCAGGCTGCCGGTGTGGATGACTTCGCTGAGTTCTTCCAGATCGGCGATGGACTGTTCGAAGATATGGCCGAGCACGGTGACGGAGACTTCGGAATCGAAATCATATTCGGCGAGGTTTTTAAAGCCTTCACACAGGGAGTCGCTGACGATGAGGTTGTCGAGAAATTCGTCGCGGGCAAACAGCCCGCCGTTGTAGGCGGGGATGTCGAGTGACTTGTTGCCATTGTCGATGGCGTTGAACAGTCCGATAAAATTTTGATAGACGGGTTTGGGGTTGTAGGGGTCGTTGTGCTCGAAGGCCTGCTTGATGGTGGTGTCGGGAATCAGGCCTTTGTCTTCGGCGAAGGCGACGAAGAGGACGCGGTCGAGCAGTTTTTGCGCCGGCGCGATCAGCTCTGCGGGAGCCTGTTCGGGGTTGTCGCTGATCAGCCGGGTGAGCATGCTTTCGCGCAGATATTTGTAGTCGGTATAAAGCCGGTCGCTGATCTCTTTTTCGGCGGCAAGGCTCTCTTTCAGGATACTTTGGGTTTTGCCACCCAGCAGGTTTTCAGGCGACAGCAGCAGTTTGAATTTGGCGTATTCCGCGGGGTCGATTAAATCCTTAAAGTGAAATTTTTCATAAACCAGACTGGTTTCAGAAACGGCATACAGGCGCAGCTCTATGTAATTGGAGACCAGCACCCATTCAGCGCCTTTGATGTCTTTGGCGTATTCCCATGCCTGCTGCACCGGCGTTTTATGGCGGCCGGACATGATGGCGTCGAGGTCTTTGGTTTTCGCGCCTTTTAGCTCAAATGGTGCGGCAACGACATCGCTGCTTTTATCGGCACTGAAATGCCCCAGCGCCAGATCGACCGAACCGGCGGCAACGCCATATTCCCGGGCAATCGTCCACTGATCCGATTCGCCATACGGTGCATAACCGAGAAGCTTGACCATGATTTGCTGGGTGAATGGCGAGTGTATAGCCACCTCCGTCTGCCCGGCCAGCGAGCCGTTATTAATTTGCTCCGCCCAGGCGTTGATGATTTTCAGATCATGCTCGGGTATTTCGCTGACAGCGGCAATATGCTTCTGGATAACTTTGTGGTTGAATATTGGCATGTTGGTTTTGTGGCGATGTGGACGTGGACGGTGAAGTTTATGGCTGGTTGTTTCCTTACTAGCATCCAATTATTTATAACACTGGACTTTTTAGTCTTCCCTTAACTCGTCTTTTTGAGAAATAATATATACAGGCACTTCTAAACCAGGTGAAAGCGCTATTCTCGCGCAGGTTGATTGCACGTATTCCCGCCAATAAGGCCATACATGATAGCCTACGTTATCTGCGGCAAATGCTTTTAGATCGTCTTCTGTTAATTTTTTTTTGGAAAAATATTTAGCATCAAAAACAGTCGATATTTCTACTATAGGCTTGTAATTATCATCTCCGCTTTCCTCCTCCTCACTTGAGAAAATAAGCCTGATGGCAGCGGCATAGGTAAATCGATAATCAAAGAATTCATTGTCATCGGCATCTGTCAGCACGACCTCTTTTACCCTTTCTACTGCTCTAAAGGTCTGAGCTAAAGCGGCCTCTCGATTCAAAGTAGTGAACTCAACGTCGTCTCTTACAAAGACTTCACTTCTCTTTAAGTTTATTGCTTGAATATTAAGGTTTTTTTTAGCGTTTTCTAAACACTCATTCATTATAAAGCAGCCTGGACAACTGACACTGATCAGGCTTAGACTGCGTCACCCACTTAGGATGATTAGTACAATCAATCACATTCTCTGATTTCTTAATTAAGTCATTTCTTTTTGTTTCAACATTTGTCCAGGAATATTCTTTGCTTATTTCATGAATACCAAATTCATTCTCAGTAACAAAATTCAATTCTGGCACAATGTTTAGAGCGAAGCATATATCAGAGAGACTACCTAACGTCATATTTCGGGCACCACTCAAAATCTGCGTAACGTAAGAACGACTTTTCCCCAGACGTCGAGCAAGCTCTTTCTTACTGACACCCATATCTTCAAGCGCAACCAAAATATCTTCTGTCACGTTGTAGACTAATCTTTCACGCGCAAAAGCCCTCTCTTCTGCATTGCTGAAGTCTTTACCTTCTGGATAAAACATGTCTTTAGCGCTCATCACCCTGCTCCTCAATTCTCCGCCAATTAGCCCCAACTCTTTCAACATCACTGTCTTTCAGTTTATCGTGATCCTTATATATGTAATGACTAATGAAATATGTATTTTCATGTTGCTCTGACAACCAGCAATAACCTCTTATTGGTATGCGTTTTAGAGCATTAAATTTATTTGTATTTTGCTGACCTTTCCTTTTCGGTAATTCACCTTCTTTAGGAAAGTTTTCCTTTGACATCCTATGACCATTTGCCAGTTTCTCAATTTGTATAATAAGCCCTCTAGTGAATGACTTATGTTTTCTACGATCCACTTTACTAAGCGCAGCTTCATAACTTTCCAACGCCCCTTTACAGTGTATAACTATAAATTTAGAGCCCTTATAGCTATACCTAAATTCGCCCTCTTTCACGTCGGAACCGAACTATAGTTAATATATATGTTAACTGCAACTTTTTTCAACCCTTATTCTCCGTGGTAATTTATTATTTCGACCTTTTGCTTAACCGTAAAATTGTTTTTTCGTACCAATCTCTAACACTCAATCTCTATTTCTTGCATGGCAATAACGTATAAAGCCCTGTTTTTACAGGGCTTTATGGTATCGAGCAACTTATTTCCCAGCCTTCCCTGCTTTTATCGCGTTATCAGAACGGGATGTCGTCATCGAAGCCGTCTTCCACTGTGGCATCGGGCTGTTGACGCTGAGGGGGCTGGCGATTGGATGACTGGCTTTGTGACTGGCCCTGAGACTGTGCAGGGGCGTAGCTGTCACCGCCGCCGCGACCGCCCAGCATTTGCATTTCGTTGGCGATGATTTTGGTGCTGTATTTATCAGTACCATCTTTGCCTGTGTATTTTTCAGTGCGCAGGCTGCCTTCGATATAAACCTGTGAGCCTTTTTTCAGGTATTCGCCGGCAATTTCACCCAGACGATTGAAAAATACAACATTGTGCCATTCGGTGCGTTCTTTGGTTTCGCCGCTCTGTTTGTCTTTCCAGCTTTCCGAGGTGGCGATTGAAATATTGGTAACTGCACCACAGGAGGGGATGTAGCGGGTTTCAGGATCCTTGCCGCAATTGCCCACTAGAATTACTTTGTTTACTCCTCTTGCCATTTTCTCTCTCCGCGATTTTGTATGCTTTATGTTTGGTTGATTTTAGTCCAACCAGTACGTCAGTTTATAGGGGTTCGGCATACGATAACAGTGTTTCTTCGTCCAGTATGCGCTTTTCAACTTTGAGGTAAGCCACGCCTTCCGTTTCGATGATGGCCGCTTCGGCAACGCCTCTGACGGCCAGTAGCTGCTGCGGGCTGACGCCGGTGACTTTCATCAGGTAGGTGCTTAAATTTCTGGGTTTTTTCATAAAGATGGCGATCAGCAACCAGATGAGCAACATCGCCAGTGCCGCGCTGTAGGCACCATCGATACCCCAGTGGTTGTGTGCCAGGCCACCCGCCGCGCCGCCGGCAAAGGCACCCATGAACTGGCTGCTGGAATAGACGCCCATAGCGGTGCCCTTCTGTTCGGCATGGGCGGTTTTGGCGACCAGTGACGGCAGGCTGGCTTCGAGCAGGTTAAAAGCGGTGAAAAAAAGCACCATAAAGATGGTGATGGTAATCAGGTCGCGACCGCTGAGCAGGCCGATAACGGCGACCACCAGACCGGCAATTGCGCCGACGAAGACCGGCTTCATCAAATCCTTGCGTTCGGCAAGCACGATAAACGGCACCATCAACGCCACTGATACCACAAACACCGGCAGGTACAGCTGCCAGTGCTGCGCGGCGGCGAGACCGGCATCGTCGCGCAGTTCGAGCGGGATGACCAGAAACACCGCCATCAGCACAAAATGCAGGGTAAAAATACCGGCATCCAGGCGCAGCAAGTCAGGACTTTTCAGGACATTTTTCAGGCTCGATGTTTGTAGCTCGGCATCGCGGTGAAAGTGGCTCTCCGGCGGGTTGGGCACAAACAGATAGAGAATACCGATACCGATAACCGCCAGCACGGCGGTGCCGGCAAAGATGCCCGAGACGCCTATCCATTCATTGAGAATCGGACCCAGCACCATTGAGACGGCGAATGCCATGCCGATACTCATGCCGATGACCGCCATCATGCGCATGCGATGCTCTTCTCTGGAGAGGTCAGCGGCCAGCGCCATCAGCGCCGCTGCAATCGCACCCGCCCCCTGCAATGC
>JAQICG010000165.1 GCA_027858635.1 Gammaproteobacteria bacterium
TTTGTAGGCCACGTTGACATATTCATACTGCTCGGTGCTCAGCCGGGTATCTTCCAGCAGTTGCAGGGTGCCGATGACGCCGTTCATGGGGGTGCGAATTTCATGGCTCATGTTGGCCAGAAAATCACCCTTGGTGCGGCTCATTCTTTCGGCGTGCTCCTTGGCTTTCACCAGCTGCTCTTCAATATTTTTAACCCGTGCAATTTCGGTCGTGAGCGAGTGGTTAAGGTTTTCCATGTCGCTGGAGGCACGGGTGAGATTTTTGATCAAGTCGGCGTTTTTCAGCGACAGTCTCAGGGCGTCTGTTGAGGACTTATTAATGCGGTAGGCCGCCACAATAATCGCGCCCAGGAAGAAGACCGTCATCGCCGACAGGGCGTAATAAACTTCGCCGCCGATATAAAAAAGTCGCACCGCCAGCGGCACCAGAATAAAGCCCACGTAGGCCGAATAAACCCAGGCCACGTTGGAATAACTGATGCCGCTGGCCGAGACCCCGACCAGAATGAAGGCCAGGATTATCTGCTCTATCTGCTTGTAGGGGAACATCAGGGTGGAGGCGATGCCCCAGCCCATGGCGATGAATATCACCGCCAGAAAATACCAGCGCCTGGCCACATCGGCGGACAGGTAAAAATCGTCGCGTTTATACAGCTTCAGATGCTGAATGGCGGCACAGATAAAAAACAGCACCACCATCATTGCTAGCCAGACGCTCAACACGACCGGCGGCAATTTCCCCCAGACCAGCCCAACCCAGGTGATGGCCATCAGCAGGCTTGCCAGATTGCTGAAGCCGGAACTCTCGATTAATCTGATCTTCTGGGTCTCGCGCACAGCCTCGGCATAGACATCAATTTCGTCTTCGACTTCGACTTCGGGCGGATATCTGTTTCTGAAAAAATTAAGCATGGGCTACGCCAATATTATTGTTATCCAGGGGCCTGTCTGACTTGAAGGAAACCGGCAAAATCTGTCCTCGCCCAGTCAAATTTTCGCTTCGATTCTTCAAGTCAGACAGGCTCCTAGGTTTATACATAGACGAACAGTCAGCAATGATCCAGCTATCCGCCGGAATCATACCGAGCCGTAGCGTTGCGACCGGCCCAGCCAGCGCGTTACCAGCGGCGCGATGCTCTTTGGGTATTGCTGCTGAATCTGTGTTGCCGCCAGCTTAACCTCCTCCAGCATAAACTCATCGCGCAGCACGTCTGCGATTCTCATGCCCGCCACGCCGGTCGGGCGTGTGCCCAGCACCTCCCCGGCACCGCGCATTTCCAGATCTTTCTGGGCGATGATGAAGCCGCTGTTATTTTGCCGCAGAATCGCCAGCCGATGCCGGGCCCTCTCCGACAACGGTGACTGATACATCAGCACGCAGGCGCTCTGTTTCTCTCCGCGCCCGACGCGCCCGCGCAGTTGGTGCAGCTGCGACAGCCCCAGGCGCTCGGCGTTTTCAATGATCATCAGCGACGCGCCGGGCACATCCACACCCACCTCTATGACGGTGGTGGCCACCAGGAGGTTGATTTCCCCGGCCTTGAATCGGGCCACCACGGCGTCCTTTTCCTCCTGCTTCATTCTGCCGTGCACCAGACCGATGCTCAGATCATCCAGATCCTGATGTAATTGCAGGGCGGTGGCTTCGGCGGCCTGACACTGCAAAAACTCGGACTCTTCCACCAGGGTACATACCCAGTAGGCCTGCTCGCCGTTACGACAGGCACCGGCGACGCGGGTAATTACCTCGTCTCTGCGCTGATCGGAGATCACTACGGTTGAAATCTGCTTGCGTCCGGCGGGCAGCTCGTCGATGATCGAATAGTCCAGGTCAGCATAGGCGGTCATAGCCAGACTGCGGGGAATGGGGGTCGCGGTCATAATCAGCTGATGGGGAACCCACTGTCCATGGGCACCTTTTTCGCGCAGTGAGAGCCGCTGATGCACGCCAAAACGATGCTGCTCGTCGACGATGATCAATGCCAGATTCTTAAACGCCACGTCATCCTGAAACAGCGCGTGGGTGCCCACGACGATTCGAACCTCACCCTGCTTTATCCGGGCCAGCTTAGCCTCTCTAGACTTACCCTTGTCCTTACCGGTGAGCAGCAGGCAGGCTTGCGGGGCGATGTCTTTGGGATTGTTAGGTTCGTTACCGAGCCAGTCGCTGAACCATGCATTAAAGTTTTCATACAGCTGACCTGCCAGTATTTCGGTGGGCGCCATTATCGCCACCTGAAACGACTGGTTGACCACTGCCAGCGCGGCACAGGCAGCCACAGCGGTCTTTCCCGAACCCACATCGCCTTGTAACAGGCGCATCATCGGCGTGCTGTTTTTCAGGTCGGCGATGATCTCCCGCACCACCTTTTTCTGCGCCGCCGTCAGCTCGAAGCCCAGGGTTTTGACAAAGCTATTCAGCGTTTCGCCTTTGGTCTGAAAGGCTCGGGCCTGGCTGCTGCGGGTTTTCTGCCGGCACTGCATCATGCTCAGACGATAGGCGACCAGCTCTTCAAAAATCAGCCGTTGCTGCGCGGGATGCTGCACCGCCTCAATACTGCGCAATGAGGTTTCGGCATCGGGGTGATGCACCATTTCCAGCGCCTGCGACAAGCCGGGGAAAGCCTTCTCCTTGAGCAGCGATTCCGGCAGCCACTCGGGTACAGCCTCATCGCGCAGTCGCGTTAATGTTTGCGCGGCCAGATTCCTCAGCAGGGTCTGGTGAACCCCTTCGGTTTTTGGATACACCGGCGTCAAGGTAGTCTGCATGGGCGGCTGTTCGTGCTCTGTCAGCGACTGGTATTCCGGGTGGGCAATTTCCAGGCTGCTGGCACCGTACCTGACTTCGCCAAAGCAGCGTATGCGCTTGCCTGCGGCCAGAGTCGCCTGCTGGCTGGCATTAAAATGGAAAAATCGCAGCAAGATGCCGCCGGTGGAATCCGCCAGATAGCACAGCAGGGAACGGCCGCTGCCGGCTCTGCCCTTGCCCCAGCTCCTGCCCCGGCGGCTGAGGCGCACTTCGCTGTGCTCGATAACGCCTTCAATGACCACCTGCCGGCCCGGCTGCAGGGCACCGATCGGCACCACGCGGGTACGGTCTTCATAGCGCAGGGGCAGATGAAAGAGTACGTCCTGAAGCGTATAAAGGCCGAGTTTCTCCAGCTTGATGGCGACTGCAGGCCCCACGCCTTTCAGCGTCTGCACCGACTGGTATTCGAAACTTTCATCCTGAGTCATGACCTGTCCATACTACCCGACCTGTTTCAGCGCAGAGAGAAGCTTTAATCGCCCAGCTCCATCACCGCATCCATTTCCACGCCCGCATCCCGGGGCAGCGCGGCCACGCCAATGGCGGCTCTGGCCGGATAAGGCTCGGTGAAATACTCGGCCATTACCTTATTGACGATGGCGAAGTTGCCCAGATCCTGCAGAAAGATATTGAGCTTGGCGATGTCCGAGAAATCGCCGCCTGCCGCTCTTGCGACCGCCAGCAGGTTGTCGAACACCTGGCGAATTTGCGCCTCGATGTCGCCCTCGACCATCTCCATGGTGGCCGGCACCAGCGGAATCTGCCCGGACAGGTACACCGTCGAACCCACCTTCACCGCCTGTGAATAGGTGCCAATGGCCTGTGGCGCGTCGCTGCTTGCTATTATTTCTCTGCTCATTACGGTCTCTCGGTTATCAGTAAAATGGGGCTATTACATCACTTTAGTCTGTTTATTCCAACATTTACCCATGCATCGCTGAATGCCACTCTTAAATTAGGATTAAGTCGGTGCCGGTTTGTTTTTCTGCAGAGGCCATTCCTGTACGGGATCACTGACCCGACAGCCAGCTGACGATAAAGTCGGCCAACGCCTGCGCACTGTTCAGATCGAGCAGTGGCAGGTCGCCGGTCTCAATCGCTGCATCGGAGGCCACGGCCACGATATTCCTGTCACCGGGGAAGATTAAATCCTTACCGGCCGATGGCCGGTGCAATTCAATTTTGGGAAATGAGTGATGCCGGAATCCTTCCACCAGCACCAGGTCAATAATATCCAGATTCAGTTCATCCAGGAGTTCGGTCAGTTCAGGCTCAGTGCCCGCGGGCGTCTCCGTTATCAGCGCT
>JAQICG010000370.1 GCA_027858635.1 Gammaproteobacteria bacterium
GTGTGTTTTCAGTGTGATTCGATAACAGCAAAACCTACTAAAAAATGACCCCATCACTAAAAAACGGCTTTTGTCCGCCGCTGTTAATTTTATGATATGTCGATAATATTGATAATAATCGACATGTTCTATTGATATGTCGATTGCATCAACATGTGGCCATCATTTGTACTTCCTCGCGCCAATCTCCCTAAAACCGACAGACTCTTGGAGCTGGAATAATATGGAACCATTCTCGTGCCTATATTGTTCATTTGGATAATATGGACGATCATTCTCTAAGATTTACCATCGTTCCCATGCCGGAACGTGAGAACGATACAATCACAAGTCAGAACCACCTAAAAGTCGTGCTGATGTGGTTTAATACGGGGGAAATAATAAGGGAAAGGGAGTCACGGTTTATAAAAATACCAATTAGATATAACTCGCTATCACGACAAAATAACAAATATCAATTGAGCTTATTAAGAAAATGACAGGTTCAATCAATAAGGAAGCAAAGACAATGGCGTATTCATCACCACCTCAGACTATTCCGCAGGTACTAACAAGGCCTATGGAAAGGATACCCTTCAATCAAGACGCGCTGAGAATACATCCGTGTACGCTCGGCAGCAGCATCCTTGCTGCTGACGGTCTTGATTGAAGGGTATCCTTTCCATGTGACTCAATAGTACAAGAGAAGCAGTGAATAATCTGGATATAAAAGTCGTACTGCTGGACGGCAAACAACTGGCAGAACTGATGATCGAACATAACCTTGGCGTAACGCGAAAAAAAATATACGAAGATGAAACATCTGGACAGTGATTATTTTGGCGATGTATAGCGAAGGCAAAATCGATAACAACCAGACTTAAGAAAGGGTTTCTCCCGAAAGAGATTTTAAAGAATGAATGAAAAAGAACCGAACATCGAAATGACAGGTGAATCGCTGGACGTTAGCGTACAACGCAAGCAGGAGTTAAAACAACTCTTTCCCGGTGTCTTTACTGAAACTAAAAACGAAAAAGGCGAAGTGGTTGAGACCATCGACTTTGAAAAACTCAAAGCCGAGTTAGGTTCATTTAGCGATGTTTATGACGGCAAGCGCGAACGCTATGGTATGGAGTGGCCGGGCAAACGCGATTGCATGAAACTGATACAACAGCCCAGCCGCGCTACGCTCAAACCCTGCCGCGAAGAATCGGTTGATTTCGACAGCACAGAAAATCTGTTCATCGAAGGCGATAACCTGGAAGTGCTCAAACTGCTGCAAAAAAGTTACTACGGCAAGGTGAAGATGATCTACATCGATCCGCCTTACAACACCGGCAAAGAATTCATCTATCCCGACAAATATTCAGAGAGCCTGGAAACCTACATGGCCTACGCAGGTCTGGTGGATGATGAAGGCAAAAAATTCGCGACCAATACTGCTACCGAAGGACGCTTTCATACCAAGTGGCTGAATATGATGTATCCGAGGTTGTATTTGGCGCGGAATCTGTTGCGAGAGGATGGGGTTGTTTTTATCTCTATTGATGATAGTGAGCGCGAAAATATTCAGAAATTATTAGATGAAATTTTCGGTGAATTAAATTTTGTTGGCTCATTTATCTGGCAGTCTAAGAAAGGGGGAGGGAGTGATAATACAAGGGTAGTGACTGATCATGAGTATGTTCTTTGTTTTGCTAAAGATATTGATCACATGATTTTATCTAGAATTGAGATTGCACCGGAGCCTCTTGATAGAGAAGATGATCAGGGGGCATATAGAAGAGGGCGAGAACTTAACAAATGGGGGGCTAATTCTAGACGTGAAGATCGACCAACTATGTATTTCCCAATATCCGGACCTGATGGTGAAGATGTATATCCAATTCGAAATGATGGTGCAGAAGGATGTTGGAGATGGGGAAAAAAGAAAATGGACGAGGTCGTAGCACTAGGAAACGTTGAATTTTCAAAGAGAGATGATGGAACCTACATTGTTTACGAAAAAGTAAGAACTTTTGAACCAAGAGTAAAGCCACATAGGACATGGCTGAAAGATGTTGGTACAACAGCTGATGGATCAAAAACAGTAAAAGAATTATTTGATGAAGTGAAAGTTTTCGATTTCCCTAAACCGATCGAGCTATTAGAGAAAATAATATCTATTGGTGCTTCACAAAATGAATCTATAGTGCTGGATTTCTTTTCAGGATCTTGCTCGACAGCTCATGCAGTAATTAATGCTAGTCGGGCTGATAGTGTTAAAAGAAATCACATAATGATTCAGCTTCCTGAGCTTTGTGATAATGAGTCTGAGTCATATAAGGCTGGTTACAAAACAATCGCCGACATCGGAAAAGAACGCATCCGCCGAGCCGCCCAAAAAATCCGCGACCAACAAAATTCCCAACTAGACCTAGTAGGTAAGGGCGATCTAGACCTAGGCTTCAAAGTCTTAAAACTGGACAAATCCAACTTCAAGCAATGGCAAACCCCCTCAACTGAAATCAACGCCGAACAGCTCGGTGAACAACTGGAACTGCACACCGACCACGTCGATCCTTATGCCACGCAGGAAGAAATTCTGTATGAGCTGTTGCTCAAGGCGGGGTTTGTACCGACGTCTAAAGTTGACACACTTGAGTTGGCGGGTAAGTCGGTGTTTTCCATCGACGAGGGTGCTTTGCTGATTTGTCTTGAGGATGAACTGACCGCTGAGTTGATTGATGCGGTGGCTGAGCTTGAGCCGATGCAGTTTATCTGTCTGGATAAAGGCTTTAACGGCAATGACCAGCTCAAGGCGAATGCGGTGCAGACTTTTAAGTCGCGTGCGCAGAATGCTGAGGCCGAAATGGTCTTTAAGGTGGTATAGGCATGAGCGAGACCGGGCTTGGGGAGTTCCTCATTTATCAGTCTGAGTCGGGTGAGACCCGGCTGGAAGTGCGTATGTCGGGTGAGACGGTGTGGCTGTCTCAAAACTTAATGGCTGAGTTGTTTTCTACGACTAAGCAGAATATTGCCTTGCATTTAAAAAACATCTTTAAGGAACAGGAGCTTAGCGAATATTCAGTAGTAAAGGAATACTTGACTACTGCCGCTGATGGCAAAAACTACCGGACTAAATACTATAATCTGGATGCCATTATCTCGGTGGGGTATCGCATTAAGTCACATACCGCGACGCGTTTTCGCCAGTGGGCTACGCGTCAGTTGAAAGAGTATCTGCTCAAGGGCTTTATCATGGATGATGTGCGTCTGAAGAATCCCGATCAGCCTTTTGATTATTTTGATGAGCTGATTCGGCGCATCCAGGATATCCGCACATCCGAGAAGCGTTTTTATCGAAAAATCACTGATATTTATGCCACCAGTGTTGATTATGACCCGACGCTGGAGATTAGCATCGATTTTTTCAAAACTGTACAGAATAAGATGCATTGGGCAATTACCGGACATACCGCAGCGGAAATTATTCAGCAGCGGGCGGATAGTCAAAGACCGAATATGGGGTTAAGCAACTGGCGTGGCGATAAGGTGAGAAAGCAGGATGTAACGGTCGCCAAGAATTACCTGAGTGCCGATGAGTTGCAGACCTTGAATAACCTGGTCGAGCAGTATCTGATTTTTGCTGAAGGCCAGGCGATGCGCCGTATTCCGATGAAGATGCGGGACTGGTTTAAAAAACTGGACGGTTTTTTAAGTTTGAATGATCGCAATATTCTCGATCATGCCGGGCGGGTCTCGCATCAAATGGCCAAAGAGATAGCAGAGTCGGAGTACGATAAATTTCAGCAGCAACACTTGCATAATGAGGCGATGCAGGCTGAGCGTGAAGATATCGCAGCGCTGGAAAAGCTGGAGTCAAAACTGGTTGCCAAAAAAGACAAATCAAAAAACAAGACAGAGGAGTGAGTGTGGCTATCCTAAAGTTTAAATTCGACGGCAATCTGGATTACCAGCATAAAGCCATTGCCTCGGTGGTTAATTTGTTTGAAGGCCAGCCGCTGGCTAACGAGACTTATTCGGTGACTTTAGGGCGGCAGGCGGGTGGTAGTCAGTTATCACTGAGCGAAGAATCATTTGGCAATATTGCGGCGGTCGCCAATCAACTTGTTTTGACTGATGAATTGTTGCTTGAAAATCTGCACAAGGTGCAGGAAGCTAATAACGTGCCAAAGCAGACCGAGTTTGAAGGGCGACATTTTTCGGTATAAATGGAAACCGGCACGGGTAAAACGTATGTTTATTTGCGTTCTATTTTTGAGCTGAATAAAAAATACGGCTTTACCAAGTTCATTATTGTTGTGCCGAGTGTGGCGATTCGTGAGGGCGTGCAGAAAAGTATTCAGATAATGCGCGAGCATTTTAAGGAGTTGTATGATCAGGTGCCGTTTGATGCCTTTGTTTACGATTCGAAAAAGCTGGGGCAGGTGCGCCAGTTTGCTACCACCAATAAAATCCAGATTATGGTGGTGAATGTTCAGGCCTTTGATAAAGCGACGGCGATTATGCATCAGGAAAACGACCGGCTGTCAGGTTGTCGCCCGATTGATTTTATCCGTGCCGCCCAGCCGATTATGATTATTGATGAACCACAGTCGGTAGAGGGTGATACGCGTAAGGAGCAAACCAAACGCGCCAAAGCACTGGAGAGCATGAACCCGCTCTGTACATTGCGATATTCCGCAACCCATAAAAACCCTTATAACCTGCTTTATGTGCTTAACCCTATTGATGCTTACGATATGCGTTTGGTGAAGCGAATCGAGGTCGCCAGTCTGGTAGAAGATCAAAGCTTTAATACAACTTTTGTTGCTTTGAAAAGCGTTGATAACAAAAATGGCATTAAAGCTAAATTACAGATTAATGTGGATGAGAAAGGCGGACCCAAAAAGAAAGCGCTGACGGTGAAACACGGCGATGATTTGTTTGTGAAATCGAAAGAGAGGCAGGAATATCAACATGGCTGGATTGTCGCCAATGTCAGTTGTGAACCGGGTATCGAACATATTGAATTTAGCAATGGCCAGATTATAAGGCTGGGCGAAGACCTTGGTGGCCTGGGTGATGATTTAACGCGTGCTCAGGTTTTTGAAACCGTTGAACAGCATCTAAAAAAAGAACTGGCAGTACGTGGTAAGGGTATTAAGGCTCTTTCTCTGTTCTTTATCGACAAGGTGGCTAATTATCGTGTGTATAACAATGACGGCACAACTTCACTGGGAAAGATAGGTGAATGGTTCGAGCAGGCTTATGAAGAAGTTCGTAATAAACCGTTGTATAGAAATGTACTAAATTTTGATGTAAATGAAGTGCATGATGGTTATTTCTCACAGGATAAGCAGGGCAGAGACAAGGATACAACGGGTTGAACCAAAGATGATGAAGACACCTTTGCAAAAATCATGAGAAACAAAGAGCAGCTGCTTTCTCAGGAGGAGCCGCTGCGTTTTATTTTCTCGCACAGTGCCTTGAGAGAGGGCTGGGATAATCCCAATGTGTTCCAGATCTGTACCTTGAACGAAACAAAATCTCAGGATAAAAAGCGTCAGGAAATTGGTCGTGGATTACGTCTTCCGGTCAATCAGTATGGCGATCGTGTGCATGATGCAACTGTAAACCGTCTTACTGTAATAGCGAATGAATCGTATGATGACTTTGCCCGTCAGTTACAAAATGAGTTTGAAGATGATTATGGCATTAAATTCGGTGTGGTTGATGTTACTGTTTTTGCTAAACTGGCTAATCCTGAAGCGGAAGAATATGTGCCTTTAGGACATGAAGCATCAAAACAGATTTACGATTCTTTAGTCAGTGAGAATTATATTAATGATGATGGCGAAATTCTGGATAAGTTCGATCCAAAAAATCAACATTTCTCACTTCAATTGCCCGAAGAGTGGGCGCATATCCGATCGCAGGTTGTTGATGAATGAATTAAATAAATATGTATTTACCCATCGCGTTGTTAATGCACGTGATAGACGAGATCTAATACTGCGCAAAGATGTAACACTTGATCCTGAATTTATTGAATTGTGGAACCGAATTACTCAACGGACACGATATCGAGTTAGTTTTGATACGGACAGATTAATAAGGCTAACAGCACAGGCGATTAGTGATATGCCTCCTATTTATAAAACACGCATTACCACAGAGCTATATAGCCAGAGCATGACACAAGCAGGGATTGAAGGGCAGCAGGTTTCTGGTGGTGTGCGTGAAATTAATAGTCATATTGATTTGCCTGATCTGCTGGCTTATTTGCAGAATAGCACTGAGCTGACACGACATACACTTGTACGCATATTAAAAGAATCGGGACGATTAGATGATTTTATTCTTAATCCTCAGATTTTTATTAATCAGGTAAGTGACTATATCCAAAGAGAGCTGCACAGTGTCACTGTCAAAGGTATTCAGTATGAAAAAATTGGTGGCTCTGTCTACGAAATGCACCAGATGGAAGAAGAGGCTGAAAGAGGTATCGCCAGATATCTGAGTAATCTGTATGAAGTTCAGAATCTCGATAAAACTTTATATGATTATGTTGAGTACGATTCCGATGTGGAAAAAGAGTTTGCTAGATCATGTGATAATGATGAGCGAGTAAAGTTTTACTGCAAGCTTCCATCTCAATACAAAGTTGACACACCTGTCGGACCCTATAACCCTGATTGGGCGCTAGTCACTGAAAACGAAGAAAAACTTTATCTGATTAGAGAAACCAAAAGTACAAGAAACCTTGCTGAGCTGCGTGACAAGGAGCGCGATAAAATTGCCTGTGGTCAAAAACACTATGAGGCAATAGGTGTTGATTATGATGTGGTGACTTCGTTGAGTGAGGTGTTGAATGGATGAATGTAAACAAATGATTCATATTTGAGGTCAGAGTAAAAACTAATTGATCGCTAGCTGTAAATGGAGTTAAAAATAGGGGGTGACGGGGTCGGTTATGGTAACTATGTAGAATAGATAACCTGCCTGTTCTTCCTCAAAATGGCCGATGAGCGCGAGCATGTTGAAGTGCCCTCACCTCAATCCTCTCCCAGAAATTAAAGGGAACGAAGGGATTAAAAATTGATCAAATAGTGGGTGGTTGTTAGTATCACTTGCGGATATTTATACATTCATTAGCAAATGAGTTCAATATTAAACGCCTCCGATCCCTTTAATCGCATTTATCCTATGAAAAATAGACTGTCCCAGAAAACGACTCCAGGCGTATTAACGCTAGACGACCTCGCAAAGCTAGTAAACTACTCCTTCATGGATACACTCAAATGCGATCCTGATGCGAAAACAAATGGTGTTGACCACGCACCACGACAAGTCTTCTCGGGACATTATGTCCCCGTTAAACCCACGCCAATCGTTGAGCCCGAGTACGTCGCGCACAGCAAAAACTTTTTCCACGAACTTGGCTTTGCAGACAGCCTGGCAGAGTCAGCCGATTTCGTGCGACTGTTCTCCGGCGACCTCTCGCAGGTTCCGGAGTCGATGCGCAAGGTGGGTTGGTCAACTGGCTATGCGCTTTCTATCTTTGGCACTGAATACACCCAACAGTGCCCGTTCCAGACCGGCAACGGATATGGTGACGGTCGCGCAGTTTCTGTGCTTGAGGCTGTCATCAATGGTCGACGTTGGGAAATGCAACTGAAAGGTGGCGGTCGGACCCCATACTGCCGCGGTGCGGATGGTCGTGCCGTGCTGCGCTCGAGTGTGCGGGAGTTTCTGGCACAGGAGCACATGCACGCGCTCGGCGTGCCAACGTCACGGTCTTTGAGTTTGTATGTTTCGAAAACGGAGAAGGTGCAACGACCGTGGTACTCGGAGGGCTCGCGATCGAAGGATCCCGACATGATGATATCGGAGCCGGTCGCGATCTCGACGCGCGTTGCACCGTCGTTCATTCGGGTCGGCCAAATCGAGCTCTTCGGTCGCCGCGCCCGAAAGCAGGCACAACCTGATGCGATGGAGGAACTCGAGAAGATTGTGTTGCACTTGATTGATCGTGAGTACGCTGACGTTATCGACAAGAAACTAAGCACAGCCGAGAAAGTCGTGTTGCTCGCGCGGGCGTTCCGCGGCCGCCTTACCTCACTTGTGGCGAACTGGATTCGTGTCGGTTATTGCCAGGGCAACTTCAACAGCGATAACTGTGCGGCCGGTGGCTTCACGCTCGACTATGGTCCATTCGGATTCTGTGAAGTTTTTGATCCACACTACCAGCCATGGACGGGGGGTGGAGAACACTTCGCGTTTTTGAACCAACCTGTAGCAGCGCAACGCAACTTCGATATGTTTTGTGCGGCGTTGCAACCATTACTGGAGACTGATCCTAATGCCATGCAACAGTTCGACGAGATTCGAAATGGTTTTGCGAATGTGATGCAAGAGGAAATGGAAAAGATGTTTGCGGCTAAACTTGGACTTGGTACATTTAACGCGGCGTTGTTCAATGAACTCGCAACGCTCATGATGCAAACGTCTGTTGATTACACGATCTTCTTTCGCGAGCTCTCGATGGTACCTGATGACATTGGCCCACTTAAAAAAAGCTTCTACAGTAGTTCGAATGAAGAAATGGATAAGCGTTGGTCAGAGTGGCTCACAAAATGGAAATGGCTTATCACCGACACGAGCAACGCGAATGCAGCTTCGTCCCGTTCCCTTGAGGAAATCTCTAATAAGATGAAACTCGTCAACCCAAAATACAGTTTGCGAGAGTGGTTGCTTGCGCCTGCGTATCAGCAAGCGGTGGCGGGGAACTACGCGCTAGTGCGAGAGCTGCAGGAAGTTATGACACAGCCTTACGCCGAGCAGTCGAAGGAGGTGGAGGAGAAATACTACAGGCTGAAGCCGTCTGAGTTCAGTGAGGTCGGCGGAGTATCGCATTTGAGCTGCTCTTCATGATTTGCCATCGTTCCCACGCTCCAGCGTGGTAACGCATCCCCAGGCGCTCCAGCGCCACGTTATTAAAAGGCTTTGATCGAGACGCTGGAGCGTCCGGAGCTGCATTCCACGCTGGAGCGTGAGAACGATGTAATCTCAGGCGGTGGGATTGGGATAGAGCAGGGTGATAGAAATTACACGAGTGTTCAGCGAAGCAATAATTATTGCCGGCAGTACCTCCGTGCGGGATAATGCGCCCGGTTTCACCCATAGCCACCATTTTTTTAAATAATCCTTTACCCGGCTATGGGGTCGAGTGGTAATTGCTTTGAGGCGCTGGGATTGTTTTAGTATTACTTTATTTCCCTTCTATACTTCATACCTGTGAATTAACGTGTATCGGGGTGTATCGCCATACATTTTCAGGATAGCCTATGTTCGGATTGTTCAAGCAGAAGAATGATAAACAGCTCGATGCTGTGATTATGCGCGTGGGTTCCGCTCTGCATAAGCAGGTCAGGTCGGCGGCGGATAAAGTTAATCAGGCAAACAGGAAGTCGGTGTTCAAGCGCATGGATGATGCGCTCACCGCCGGTTATCTGTTTGGTTATGTGCAGGCGGCCTTTGCCGAGTACTCGCTGACAGAGAAGGAGATGGATGCTTGCATGCGCAAGATTTTTGACGGCATCTTTCCCGACGAAGGCTACTCTTACGTGATGTCCCAGATCGATCAGCTGAACAATGCCGATGATATGGGGCTGAATATGAAGATCGAGGAGATTGCCATCAAGTTCGGCCAGGGCATTGATCTGGGTGAGAATGACGTCAAGGTGAATGGTGGCGGACTGGAGGTGGCGAGCAGTCTGTTTCTGTACCTAACTTCCGGAAAGATACGAGACGCCGATTAGGCGATATTTCCGGCCATGGCACTCACCCGCTTTGGTTTCGTAAAAACATTTAAATTCGTATAAACTACTCGGTTTTTCCCCTCTACTATCTGCGGGTAACAAATGATGGCAACACTTAAAGTGGGTGTAGTGATGGGCAGTCAAAGTGACTGGCCGGTGATGGAGCACGCAATTCAGCAGTTGCAGGCTTTTGGCGTGCCGTATGAAGCGCGCGTGGTATCGGCACATCGAACTCCGGAATTGCTGTTCGAGTATGCCGCAAGCGCCCGAGCCAATGGCCTGGCCTGCATTATTGCCGGTGCCGGCGGCGCCGCCCATCTGCCGGGCATGCTGGCGGCCAAATCGACCGTGCCCGTTCTGGGCGTACCGGTGCCATCGAAATATCTGAAGGGCATGGATTCGCTGCTGTCTATCGTGCAGATGCCCAAAGGCATTCCGGTGGCGACCTTTGCTATTGGCGAGGCCGGCGCGGCTAATGCGGCGCTGTATGCGATTGCGATGCTGGCGATGACCGATTCGGCGCTGGCCGACAAACTTGATCTGTTTCGTAAAAAACAGCAGGAGGCGGTGCTGGCTATGTCACTGCCACCGAAAAGCTGATCGATACTCCCATCCTATCCCGAATCCCTCTACAGGCAGAACCGCGATTAACACGAATACCATGACAAAGCAGATATTGCCGGGCGCAACCCTGGGTGTATTAGGCGGCGGCCAGCTGGGGCGCATGTTTTGTGTGGCAGCGCGCACTCTGGGCTATCGGGTCATTGTGCTCGATCCTGACGGCGAGAGTCCGGCGGGGATTGTCGCCGATGAGCATATCAAGGCCGATTATCTGGACCAGTCGGCGCTGGATCTGCTGGCTTCTCGCTGTGATGCGGTCACTACCGAATTCGAGAATGTTCCCGCCGAGAGTCTGCGCTATCTGGCTGCGAAGACGCAGGTTTCGCCCTCTGCCGATGCGCTGGAAGTTGCGCAAAATCGTCACCGGGAAAAACAGTTCGCGCTCGAGGCGGGGCTGAATCCGGCGCCGTATCATCTTATTCAGTCCGAGGCTGACATTGACCCGGCGCTGGCCGACATCGGGGTGCCGGCGATTTTGAAAAGCACCACCCTGGGTTATGACGGCAAGGGGCAGGTGGTGATTAACCGCCCGGAAGAGTTACGCCCGGCCTTTCTCTCCATGAACAAGGTGGAGTGTGTGCTGGAACAGAAGATCGATCTGGCTCTGGAAGTGTCGGTGATTGTGGCGCGAAATGCGCAGGGTGAGGCGGTGAGCTATCCGCTGGCTGAAAACCAGCATCGCCACGGCATTTTGCATCTGAGCGCGGTGCCGGCACGGCTGGATGAAGCGCTGGCCACGAAGGCGCGGCAGCAGGCGCTGGCACTGGCGGAGTCGATGCAGTATGTCGGTATTCTGGCGGTCGAGTTTTTCATCTCCGCCGGGGGCGATCTGATTTTCAATGAGATGGCGCCGCGCCCGCACAACAGCGGCCATTACACCAGCGACGCCTGCGTGACCTCACAGTTCGAGCAGCAGGTGCGCATGATGTGCGGCTTGAAGCCCGGTGAAACCCGTCTGCTCTCAGCGGTGGTGATGATGAATCTGCTGGGTGATCTGTGGCATCCCGACTGGGCGGCGCTGCTGGCCCACCCTGAAATCAAGCTGCACCTGTACGGCAAGAGGCAGGCGTTGCCGGGGCGTAAAATGGGCCACTTCAATGTCTTTGCCGGTAACGTGGAGCAGGCGTTGGCAGTGGCGGAAGAGGCCTTTGCCGAGCTGGAGAAATAATCACCGCGAAGGCTTCCGCGGCTCTAAACGTCTGCTTCTGAAAGTCCGATTTTCTAGGAGTCTGTCGGGTTTAGGGGGATTGAAGCGAGGGAGTGGGAGAGTGAGCGCAAATTTTACCGATTTTGAGGCGCATAGTTATTCTACGCAACGAAAAATCGGGGGAATTTGAGCCGCTCTCCCACTTCCGCAGCCAATTCATCCTAAATCCGACAGCCTCCTAGCTTCGACTGTAACTTCTATTCCGATTACCCGACTGGCTGCGATTCTGACTGCCGCGCTGCCCGGGTTTGGGCTTGCGACGCTCACGTTTTGCACGCGGCTTGGGATCAACCAGCAGTTCAGTCGTGACTGGCTCGTTGTGCAGCCGGTGGCCGATGTATTCTTCGATATCCATCAGATGATGCGCATAATCTTCGCAGGCAAAACTGATAGCAGCACCGCTGGCTCCGGCACGAGCGGTTCGGCCAACCCGATGCACATAATCTTCCCCGGATTGGGGCAGGTCAAAATTGAAAACATGGCTGATCTCCGGCACATGCAGGCCGCGAGCAGCGACATCGGTCGCCACCAGCACATTAAACTCGTCCTTTTCAAACTTGTCGAGCAGGGTCTGGCGTTTGGCCTGAGGCACATCGCCCGAGAGCACCGCCGATTTAATGCCGTTGCCCTCCAGCCAGGCGTCGAGCTCTTCCGCCACCCGTTTGGTATTGATGAAAATAATGCTGCGTGGCGGGTTTAAAGTTTTCATCAGTCCCAGCAGCAGAGGCACTTTTTCATCATTGGCCGGATAGTAAACTGTCTGTTTGACCTTGTCGGCGGTTTTGTGCTCAGACTTGATACGAACTTCCACCGGCTCGTTCATGTGGTCATAAGCCAGTTCACCAATGCGGTGCGAGAGGGTGGCGGAAAACAGCAGGCTCAGGCGTTTTTCCGGGCTGGGGCAGCGATTCAGCAAATAGCGGATATCCTGGATGAAACCGAGATCGAACATGCGGTCGGCTTCATCTAAAACGACGCATTGACAGGCCTTGAGGTCGAAAACGCGTTGCTCGAAATAGTCGATAATCCGGCCCGGGGTGCCGATGAGGATATCGACGCCGTCCCGAATTTCCTGGCGTTGAATCTCGTAACCGGTGCCGCCATAAGCCAGGCCTAATTTAAGCCCGGTATGCCGACCTATGTCCCGAGCATCCTTATGAATCTGGATAGCCAGCTCGCGAGTGGGTGCTAGAATCAGCGCCTGGGGCTGGTTGAGGCGTTTCTCGTCATCGGCGGGGTGCTATAGCAGGTAATCAAAACAGGCCACCATAAAGGCAGCGGTCTTGCCGGTTCCGGTCTGGGCTTCACCGGCGACATCCTGGCCGGTAATGGCGATGGGAATGCTTTCAGCTTGAATGGGGGTGCAAAAA
>JAQICG010000276.1 GCA_027858635.1 Gammaproteobacteria bacterium
TTATTATATTTGAAACATGTAAATATGATCTTTATGCAGGCCGTCTCTGAAATAGTTAAATCCTTTTCCAATTTAGGAAATGGCCCGTGTTTCCGGCATGAGTCCCGGGCGGCGAGCTAATGAACGAAATGGGCTTTGGAGAGGGGAGCAGACGTAAGAAGATGTAAGAGGAGCAGGTGTTTTTCAGCAGCATCGCCATCGTCCCTGATAGAGGTAGCGCAGCCTGCCCTGGCCACGTAAATTTAGCGGAATTGGATTTTAAGTTTTTAAGAATCAGTTGTTAATCAGTCCTTATAAGACTGAATTCTGGGATGAGAAAAGTTTTATGGGTGATCGTCGACCACTTCCTCTTTAGTCTGAACCAAAAAGTCCTGCTTGTTAATGTCCATGCTTAACAAGGCGCTACTGGCGATGTATATCGAAGAATAGGTGCCGATAAAAACGCCTATAATGAGCGCAGCGGCAAAGCCGTGAATGACTTCGCCGCCCAGAAAAAACAGCGCAAAGAGAACCAGCAAGGTGGTTAGCGAGGTCATTAAGGTGCGCGACAGCGTCTGATTAATGGAGATGTTGATAATGCCGTAAGGGGTGTTTTTTCTTACGCTTCTGAACGTTTCGCGAATACGATCAAGCACAACAACGGTATCATTCAGTGAGTAGCCGATAATGGCCAGTATGGCGGCGAGTACGCTTAAATCGAAATCCATCTGTAGGACTGAAAAGATGCCGATGGTGATGACGACGTCGTGTACCAGTGCCACAATTGCACTTGCCGCGGACTTGAACTGAAAGCGCATGCTGACATAGATAAGTATGAAAAACAGCGCTACCAGCATGGCCAGACCACCCTGATCGCGCAGCTCTTCTCCCACTTGCGGGCCAACGAACTCAACGCGCCGCATTTCGACGGGCTGATCACTGTCCTGCCTGAGTGTGCTGAGTATATCGTTGCTGAGCGTGGCTTTATTGCTGCCCTTGGATGGTGCAATGCGTATCAAAACGTCCTGACTGGTGCCAAAGTTTTGCACCTGGGCATTTTTGAAATCATTGCTTTCCAGTGTCTGGCGAATAGATTCAATGTCGGCATCGCCGGGATAGCTGACTTCGATCAGATAGCCGCCGGTGAAATCGATGCCTAAATTAAGGCCGTTTTTAGCCAGACTGGCGATGGATAAAATAATTAACAACAATGACATGGCCATGGCTAGCTTGCGCTTGCTCCTGAAATCGATGTTCAATTTTCCGGGTAAAATTTGCATAGGCTGATCTCGTGTAAATGCCGTAGCTTTTTATATAGGGAGTTTTTTTAGGCTGCGATTGCCGTAAACGAGGTTGACCACCGCGCGGGTGCCGACGATGGCAGTGAACATGGATGTCAGAATCCCGATGCTCAGTGTTACCGCAAAACCTTTGACCGGCCCTGTGCCCAGACTGAACAGAACAACCGCCGCAATCAGGGTGGTGATGTTGGCATCAGTAATGGTACTAAAGGCTTTCTCGTAGCCGGCGTGGATGCTGGCCTGTATGGAATTGCCGTTGCGCAGTTCCTCCTTGATGCGCTCAAAAATCAGCACATTGGCATCCACGGCCATGCCCACCGTTAATACAATGCCTGCAATACCGGGCAGCGTTAAGGTGGCTTGCAGCATGGAGAGAATGGCGATCAGCAGTACCAGATTAACGGCCAGCGCCAGATTGGCAATTAGACCAAAAGCCTTGTAATAAACGGCGATGAAGATCAGCACCAGCAGGAAGCCGATCAGTACTGAGCGATAACCCTGCTGGATATTGTCGGCACCCAGATTGGGGCCGATGGTGCGTTCTTCAATAATTTCAACGGGGGCTCTTAGCGAACCTGCACGTAGCAATAAAGAGAGGTCGCGCGCTTCCTGCGATTCCAGACCTGTAATCTGGAAACGGGCACCAAAAACGCCCTGAATGGTTGCAACATTAATGACTTCTCTGATGGTGCTGCGCTCTTTCACCAGCTCATCACCTACCCGTTTGGTTTCCACCTTGTTTTCAATGAAGACCACCGCCATTTTATGGCCGACATTTTCTCGTGTGGTCTCATTCATTATTTTAGCGCCCCTGCCATTCAGGCTAACGCTGACAGCGGGCACGCCTTTTTCGGCATCAATGGTTGAGGCGGCGTCGGTGATCATGTCACCGGTGACAATGACGCGGCGACTGAGCAATACCGGCTTGCCATCACGCTCATGGTAGAGCAGTGCATTCAATGGCACCTGACCTGTATCCTCTGCGTTATACCAGTCGGAAACATCGCCTTCGGTGAGTCTGAATTCCAGCGTGGCGGTGCCACCCAGAATGGTTTTGGCTCGCGCGGAATCCTGCACGCCGGGCAGCTGTACAACGATGCGCGACTCCCCCTGCTGCTGAATGATGGGTTCTGCTACGCCCAGTTCGTTAACACGATTACGCAAGGTGATAATGTTTTGCTGCAGGGCGGATTTCTTTTCATCGCGGATAGCGTCTTCGGTCAGTCTCGCTTCGATCTTGAGCTGATCGTCGTATTGAGTAAGTTCCAGCTGTTTGAACTGTTTTTCAAGGACAGGAAGTGCGGCATTCATGTTGTCAGCGTCACGAAATTCAATATGCAGGACATTGTCGCCATGACTGACACCGCGATAGCGAACTTTTTCGTCACGTAAAACGGTGCGTATATCAGAGAGCAAGCTCTCTTCCACGCGTTTGATTGCCGCCACCATATCCACTTCCATGAGAAAATGAATACCGCCGCGCAAATCCAGGCCCAGATACATCGGTGAAGCGTTGAGTGAGCGCAGCCAGTCGGGTGTGGCCGCTGCCAGATTGAGTGCCACCAGATATTTTTTATCCAGCGCGGCCTTTAATGCGTCGGCCGCTTTCAGTTGTAACTGATCATCAGCAAAGCGGATCAATACCTTGTCGTCGAGCAG
>JAQICG010000272.1 GCA_027858635.1 Gammaproteobacteria bacterium
TGTTATGCTGGGCAATGCTCTGATGCCCGCCGACGAGGATTTTATCGACCAGCTCGGTTAACGGCAAATCGCGGTAATTAATCGCCTTGATGATCATTGCCAGGTTAAGCCCGCTGACAAGGCGGGTATGTTTATTGCTAACAAAGCAGCTGGCGATATTGCTGGGGGTGCCGCCGTATATGTCGGTGAGAATCAGGATATCCTGGTCAGGATCAAACTCATCGATTTTTTTCTGGATGTCCTGCTTCATGCTATCAACAGAGGCGTCCATGGGAATTTCTATACAGGCCATGTTGCCGGGCATGTCATTAATGATGGAGGCGGCAGTGGCCAGCAGGTTGCTGGCAATGCCTTTATGTGAAACCAGTAACAAACCTGTACTCATTGCAGTTCTCTGTGTCGGACCGATACATTATCATTGCTTTCGCCGAACTCATCGCATAATTTCTGGGCGATGAAAACGGAGCGATGTTGACCCCCGGTGCAGCCGATGGAGACAGTGAGGTAGTAGCGGTTTTGTTCTACGAATTTGGGTATCCATGCCTGCATAAAAGACCTTATATCTTCAAGCATGTTCTGAACTTCCTCCTGGGTCTGTAAATAGTTGACGACATCTGCGTTCAGCCCGGTGAGCGGACGTAGGTTGGATTCCCAGTGCGGGTTGGGCAGGCAGCGTACGTCGAATACAAAATCGGAATCACTGGGTGCGCCGTGCTTAAAGCCAAATGATTGAAATAATAATGAAAGTTTATCACCGCTGTGCTTGACGATTTGCGTTTTTATCTGATCACGCAGCTGATGAATATTGGTATAGGTCGTATCGATAAAAAGATCGGCTTCGGAAGCAACCGCGCTTAACAGCAACCGTTCCACTTCGATGGCTTCGGACAGAGGCAGGCCTTTGGTGGTGAGCGGATGTTTCCGGCGCGTCTCACTGAAACGCTTGATCAGGGTATTGAGTTCCGCCTGTAGATAGATAACTTCGAATTCGATATCTCTTTCCCGCAGCGGTTTAATGATTTCATTGAAGCGGCGCAAATCATGAGATTCACTGCGGGCGTCGATGCCTACCGCGATGTTTTCGTAGGGCTGTAGGCTTCGCTTGCAGATGCGATCAACAAAATCGGGTAACAGGCCCAGCGGAAGATTGTCGACACAGTAGTAGTCCTCGTCTTCCAGAGTGTGCAGTGCGACTGTTTTGCCGGAGCCGGAAAGCCCGCTGACAATGACAATTTTCATGGCTTATAAAACCTGATCTGAATTGATCGCGAGTTGCTGGAGATGGACCAGCTCTTCGGTGGCATCGTAGCCGCTGTGTCTGAGTATGTAATTGCGCACGGCCGCTTCCACCAGTACCGATAGGTTTCGACCGGGGGCGACCGGCAGTTGCACTTCGGGGATGGAGACGCCCAGGATGCTCTGCATGCGGCGGGCGCCTTCGAGGCGATCTATCTGCGCCAGCTCTTCTCTGGATAGGCGTACCATGTGCACAATCAGGCGCAGATGCTTGTTCATTTTCAGGGCGTTATTACCGTACATTTCGCGAATATTAAGCACGCCCAGTCCGCGAACCTCCATGAAGTCGCGCAACAGACTGGGGCTTCTGCCGTCAAGGATGTCGGGGCCGATGCGGGTCAGTTCGGGCGCATCATCCGCAACCAAGCGATGTCCGCGTGAGATCAGATCCAGCGCCAGTTCGCTTTTACCGACACTGCTTTCGCCGGTAATTAAGACGCCGGTACCGAGCACTTCCATAAACACGCCGTGCACGATTTTCTTGTCGGAGAACAGTTCGTGCAAATAAAACCGCGCGATGTCCACGACTTCGTTGCTGTGAGTTTTGCAGCTTAACAGGGGCACGTGTCCCTTGTTGGCGAACTCGATCAGTTTGTCGGGCACGGGCAGGCCGTCGGCCATAATGATAGCGACGGCGTAATCGGAAAAAATTTGTTGCAGCACATCGTTGCGAAATTCTTCGCTGAGGCTTTGCAGGTAGTCACATTCGGTTTTGCCGATAACCTGAATAATGTTTTTATGAATCAGGTTGAGATGGCCGATCAGGGTGGCATGTTCCCTGACATTGACTTCGTAGATGGGACGATCCGGGTCTTCCTGGCCGGCGACCCATTTCAGCTTAATCTTGCTGGAAAGATTAACGATGATCGATTCGGCGGAAAAAAGTTGGGTCATGGTTTCTCAGGATGTCTGTGTGATGAGATCCCAGCTGATGAGCTGGTGATAGAGTTCAGCGTTGGTGTCGGCCGCGCGCAGTTCCCGGCAAAAGTCCTCGTCGCTGAACATTTCCGCCAGTCCGGCGAGAATGTTGAGGTGTTCGTCAGTGTAGTGCTCTGGCACCATCAGGGCAAACAGCAGGTCGGTGGGTTGCTGGTCGGGGCTGTCGAAATCAATGCCGTGTCTGGTACGAATGAATACACCGATGGCTTGATTGCATAAATCGGTTCTCGCATGGGGCAGGGCAATGCCCTGTCCCAGCGAAGTCGAGCCCAGTTTTTCCCTTTCCGTCAGGCGCTGAAAAATCTCCAGCGACTTATCCGGATCGGTTTGCTGGGCCAGCAATTCAGCCAACAGTTCGAGCGCTCTTTTCTTGCTGACAATCTCAGCATTACATATAACAGCTTCAGGGCTGACTAAATCTTTAAGTTTCATTAATCTTCAATTTCAGGTGTAGGTGCGTTTTTATGATGTAGGTGATTGGTGATCTTTTCTTTGTGTTTTTTCACCTGCCGGTCGAGCTTGGCTACCATGGCATCAATAGAGGCATACATATCCGGTTCATGCGCTTCAGCGAAAATATCGTTGCCGCTCATGTGGACAGTGGCCTCGGCTTTCTGGACGTTCTTCTCCACGCTGAGAATGACATGGGTATTGCTGACTTTGTCAAAATGGCGTTCAAGTTTCCCCATCTTTTCATTGACATAGCTCCGCAATGAATCAGTGATGTCCAGGTGATGACCGGTTAGAATAATTTGCATAGGAATACTCCATTGGTTTAAGCGAGACGCTTTCTCTCGTTTGAAGGAGGAATCATCATAGATTCCCGGTATTTTGCCACAGTTCGACGCGCAACATTAATGCCTTCTTTGATCAGAAAGGCAGAAATTTTGTTGTCGCTCAAGGGTTTTTGTGGATTCTCGTGCTCGATGAGTTTCTTCATCATGGAGCGAATTGCCGTGGCCGAACACTCGCCGCCATCGGAGGTGCTCACCCGGCTGGAGAAAAAGAATTTGAATTCGAACACCCCGCGCGGGGTGTGCATGTATTTTTGCGTGGTCACCCGCGAGATGGTCGACTCATGCATATCCAGCTCTTCGGCGATATCGCGCAGAATCATAGGTTTCATGCCTTCCTCGCCGTATTCCAGAAACAGGCGCTGGCGCTCGACAATGGCGGTGCCGACCCGGATCAGGGTTTCGTTGCGGCTTTGCAGGCTTTTAATGAACCAGCGCGCCTCCTGCAGACTGTTTTTCAGCTGTGAATTATTGTCGCCCCGGCCGGCTGCCTTCAGGTGATCGGCATAGATCTGGTTGACTCTGATTTTGGGTGCGGTTTCCGGATTCAGCTCAACGCGCCAGTGGCCGTTGACCTTCCGCACATAAATATCGGGAGCGATATAGTGTGTGGTGCTGCTGTTGATGATAGAACCCGGTCTGGGGTTGAGCTTTTGTATGAAGGTGATGAGTACGTGCAGTTCATCTTCATTGCGGCGGGTTTTGCGTTGCAGACGGGCATAGTCATGGGCACCGATCAGGTCGAGATAGTTTTCGATCAGCATTTTGACGTCCGCCAGCTCGGGAGTGTCGGGGTCAAACTGTCTCAGTTGGAGTAACAGGCATTCACGCAGATCACGGGCGGCCACGCCCAGCGGATCGAAATTCTGGATGCGGTGCAACATGGCTTCCACTTCATCGATATCGATGTCCACTTCATCGACCAGACTCTGGTGAATGTCTTCGATGCTTTCGGTGAGATAACCGTTGTCATCAATAGCGTCGATGATAGAGGTACCGATTAACAGATCGGCGGCGCTGACTGGGCTGTTTCGCAGTTGCCAGAGCAGGTGGTCCTGAAGATTCTGCACGCCGGATGACTGGTTTTCCAGATAATCACCACTGCCCTCACTGCTGGGGCTGCTGGTGTTGCTGGGAT
>JAQICG010000422.1 GCA_027858635.1 Gammaproteobacteria bacterium
GTGCACGGGTAATACCGTGACGGATTGCGCCCGCCTGACCGGAGTTACCACCGCCTGCGACGGAAACTTTGATGTCAAATTTGTCGTTCATTTCAGCTACATCAAGTGGCTGGCGTACAACCATGCGTGATGTTTTACGACCAAAAAAGTCATCAACAGGCAGGCCGTTAACGATAATTTCACCTGTACCGGCACTCAGATAAACTCTGGCGCTGGATGTTTTACGACGACCGGTTGCGTAATATTGTTCTGTCATAGTGATACCTTAATTAATTTCCAGCGGCTGTGGCTGCTGTGCTGCATGTTCATGCTCTTTACCCGCGTAAACTTTCAGCTTACGGAACATGGTGCGACCCAGTGAACCCTTGGGCAGCATACCTTTAACCGCTTTTTCAATAACGCGTTCAGGCGCTTTCTGGATAAGATCCTGAAAGTTAATTTCTTTAAGGCCGCCGATGTAGCCTGAATAGCTGTAGTACATTTTATCGCTGGCTTTGTTGCCGGTAACACGGACTTTCTCAGCGTTGATAATGACGATGTAATCACCGGTATCTACATGAGGTGTATAAATAGCTTTATGTTTGCCGCGTAAACGATGTGCAACCTCTGTTGCCAGTCGACCCAAAGTTTTATCTTCGGCGTCGATCAGAAACCAGTCTCTTTTTACGTCTTCAGCTCTTGCGCTTATAGTCTTCATCAGGCTTTGTCCTGCAATTCTAATCTAATGTATATCGCCACGGAGTGTCCGCGTGGCAAAGAGGCGGAATAATACATAAAATACAGCGCCCCGACAAGTGCTTTGCCGGCTTTTAATAGATTTAACCGGGATAAATTGGGATTCCGGCAAAAAAAATGCGCGGGCTGGGAGCCCGCGCATAAAACCACCAAAAAGGAGGAGGAGTCGAATAATCAATGAATCTAATTAAGTATGTAACGATTATCTAATATACAATGCAATCAGTAAAGCATTATCTTCATCGCATCTAACAGATTACTGCCAGGCCATCAAATCAGCAGGCGCTCAACAATTCGCCCGGCCTGCAAATGCTCGCTGATGATTTCATCCACATCCTGCCGGTCTATATAGGTGTACCAGGTCTCCTGCGGGTAGACCACAATCACCGGCCCCTCCTCACACCGCCCCAGACAACCTGCTGTATTAATCCTGACGCCGCCCTCTCCGTCCAGACCCAGCTCCTTAATTCTGGCCTTGGCGTATTCGCGTATTTCGGCGGCATTATATTGCCCGCAGCTCGTTTCGCCGGGCTGGCGCTGATTGGTACAGAAAAATAGGTGGTATTTATAATGAGACACTGCTCGCTCCTGCTGAAAAAAGTTTTTAGCCCAGGAGGCTTTCGGGTTTAGGGAATTGAGGCGAGGGTCGCTCTCCCGCTTCCGCAGCCAATTTATCCTGAATCCGTCAGCCTCCTGAAGGTAGATCTTGCATGTCATCGCGGTTCTGGGCAATATCACCTTATGAGAGATTACACACCGATTGACCGCCTGCTGATGAATGTCGATACCGCTTTGCGGACTGTGGCCGGCAAACCCCTTGTCACCCAACGCGCTAACCCAGCTGAAGCCGTAGAGGAATGCGATCTTCAGGATCAGGATCGCAAACATGTTGCTGGTCTGATGCGGGTGAATCATGCCGGTGAAGTTTCGGCGCAGGCGCTGTATCAGGGTCAGGCACTGACCGCCCGCAATAATGAAGTGCGCGAGAAACTGGAACAGGCTGCGCTGGAGGAAAACGACCACCTCGCCTGGACCGAGTCCCGCCTGCACGAGCTGGGTGACCGCACCAGCTACCTCAACCCGATCTGGTACACCGGCTCGCTGGCCATTGGCGCATTTGCCGGTGCGCTGGGCGACAAGTGGAGCCTGGGCTTTCTAGCCGAAACCGAACATCAGGTGGTGCGCCACCTCGACAGCCACCTTAAAGAGCTGCCCAAACAGGACCAACGCAGCCGCGCCATTCTCGAACAGATGCGCATTGATGAGGCCCGGCATGCCACCACGGCGCTTGATCACGGCGGCGCCGAATTGCCGGCACCGGTTAAAGGCCTGATGTCGTTAATGTCGAAAGTGATGACCAAAACCACCTACCGGATTTAAGGCGGGCGTTTTTTACGTACCCGCCGCTTCGTCATACCAGCCTGCACCGGTATGACGGCATGAAGTATTTTTCGAATCGGTTAGTTTTTTTCCAGCACTCAGCTTTTGTCGGCAAAGGCTTGCCGACCTACGAACTCCTGTTAAATGCACACCGAAATGACGGGGCTTTGCCGTTTGAGAGCGTCTCAATACCCCCTCCTTCGTCATACCGGCACACTAAATCATCAGGAACGATTTAGAACATGCATGGCATGGCTCGAAGAGCGGAAGACAGAATATCTGGAGTAGCCCGGTATCAATTTTGAGCGAACGGGATTCTCTTTCGGTGCGTCTCTATACTGCAAGTCCTTGCTTCGTAGGGACATGGATTCCATCCCTTAGGTCCATAACCGGTGCTTCCCTGCACCATTACTCCATCCCTTAGGTCCATAAACGGTGCGTCTCTATAACCTAACTGAACATCTTTTCCCGCACTGTCTGCCAGACCGGTTCGCCCATGGTCTGCTGTATCACCAGCGGCAGGGCGATGGAGCCTTGCGAAAGCAGCTGATCATGAAACGTTGGCAGCTTAAAACCAGCCTGTGCCTGCATCACCTGTCGCGCCTGCATAATCATTTCGCGGCCGACGGCATAACACAGTGGCGTAGCCGGTGAACGGCTATACCAGCTGATTTCAGCCTGCGCCTGCTCGCGCGTGAAACCCAGCTCCGCCATCATCAGCTCTGTTGCGCGTTCGATACTCAGCTTCCCGGTCTGCAATTTCACATCGACAATGATACGCAGGGCACGCCAGATGCGCCCCTGTAACATGGTGAAATGGTGTTCATCTTTATTTAAAAAGCCCTGTTCGATAGCCAGCTCTTCGCAATACAAAGCCCAGCCTTCGTACAGAGAGGCCGAGGCATTGAGCTGGCGCGTGTAACCGAAGTTGCTCTGATTTTCGGTAACAAACTGCAGATGGTGACCGGGAAAAGCTTCATGCACACAGGTGAGATCGATGCTGCAATAATTATGCTCGGCCAGTGCCGCTGTCTCTGCGGGCACGGTGACATAATACAGACCACGCTGCTCGGGATCACTAGACTGCGGCGGCTCATAGGCGGCAAAGGGAATCACGTGACGCAGAAATTCCGGCGTCGCCTGCACTTTTAGCGACTGCTTTTCCGGCATGGTCACCAGCGCCGAGTCGACCCACCAGTGATAAGCGTCGAGCATACGCTGGCGATACACTTCTAAGAGCTGATCAGCTGCGGGATGTTGCGCCTGAATGCGCTTTAACAGCGCCTCAATATTTTCGTCACCCTGCATGCTTAGGGTTTGTTCCAACAATGCCTTCTGCGTCTCTCTGAATAACTTTTCGCCAAAGCTCAGTACGTCATCGGCTGTGGTTTCCATAAAATATTTTTTGTTCAGCAGACGCTCAAAATGCAGCGAGCCACATGCAAAATCTCCGGCGGCCCTGGGTGCAATTTCTGTTTCAAGAAACGTTGCAAACGCCGCCAATGCATGGGCGGCATCTTCGAACAATGGTTGCAGGCGTGCGGGATTCTCAAACTTTTTCATCATCAGCGGATGACGCGACAGATTACGCATAAAACTGACACTGGCACGGCATTCACTCACCGCCGCTGCCAGCCAGATTGGCACCACCCGTTCAGGATACTGGGACAGTTGCAGCCGGGCACCACGCAGGTACTCGGGGATTTTCTGGATGCGGTGCTTGAGCGCACGATGCACCTCATCAACCGGATAAATCAACAGCTGATAAACGGCATTCACCGGCACATATTCAGAAGGGTCACGATAACGCCAGTCACGCTCTTCAAGATCATGCAACTCGATACTGGCGGCAG
>JAQICG010000213.1 GCA_027858635.1 Gammaproteobacteria bacterium
CTCAAACCCAAGATCATGATGCTTCTGGACGAAAACAAAAAGCCCTATGAGGTCAGCAAGATTGTTGACCTGACCATACAGACGAGGGATGCCAGCGGCCTGGATTTCACCATCATCAGCGGGCTCCAACCGGGCGCCTACGGCATCGACCCGACCAGAGTACTCGGCGATTAATTGCTTTTAAAGTCCGCGTTTAAGATGAAGCAATAACCTTTGCAATCATGTCTTTTTCCATCCCGGCTCCGTGCTAACATCCGCCACCATGAATCAACAAGATACTATTACCGAAAAATTACAGCAGGCGTTCTCACCCGAGCACCTGGAAGTCATCAACGAAAGTCACATGCACAGTGGCCCAGCGACAGAATCGCATTTCAAAGTGATCATTGTGTGTGATGATTTCAAGGGAAAAATGCTGCTGGCCCGCCACCGTCTGGTCAACAAGGTACTGGATGAGGAACTCAGTGGCGGCATCCACGCGTTGGCGCTGCACACCATGACCATGGAAGAGTGGTTTGAAAAAGGTCAGGCTCCCACTTCACCGACCTGCGCCGGTGCCGGCAAGCACTAAACCCCCGTTTATTCCTTACCGGCCGGTATGATTTTCAACACAAACTGCCGGTACAATCGAATAATCAGAATCGCTACAGGTATGCCGTGCATAAACAGATCGAAAATGTCGATAGGCCGATGCAAGCTACCGTCGGCGAGCATGCCCAGTTTCTCGAACAGGTGCGGCATTGCATTGAACGGTAATACCGCCATCATTAACGCCACGATAGCCAGCGGTGCTATGGCTATTTTATCTATCCACTTCATAAGGGCACCTCTATTAATTGCTTGTGCCCTCTGGCTTTACGACCAGTTCAGAATCAAGGCGTGCTTTTGAAGCCATGCTTATTGCCTGTCGAAAAAGCGCAACGCAGAGTCTGGGCTGGTCGTAAAGCCCCGTAGGGCGCGGCCTGAAGCATGCATCTGCTGCGTTGTGTGCCTTGAGAATGGAATAACCATTCTGCTGCGGCTCACGCCTTGCAGCTACACGCTTCAGGTCACGCAGAGGACATAAGCAATTAATAGAGGTGCCCATAAGTTACTCCTGTTTAATTTTTTGTTGAGCAACTGACCAGCTGCTATTAGCTTCGGGCAAAATATTGTTGCAGGTAATCATCAAAACTCAACGTGTCGGCGGTTTCTATCTCCTGCTGGTGAGCCAGCGACTCACGGCTCATCGATTCAAAAAACTGCTGGCGCTCCTCTGGTAGTTTTCGGGCTTTAAAATGATCCTCATACTGCAACGATTTACGCTGCGCAAAGTCGAAAAAGCCTTCGCCATTTTTACTCATCTCTTCCAGCATTCTGGCTGACGAGGTTCGGGATAAATCGTTAATGGATTCGATTTGCACGAGCAGACTTTTTGAGTAAGCCTCACTGTGATTGACTTCGTCCAGCAGTCTGGCCACTTCGCGCATGCCTTCACACAACTCCAGCGCCCAGTCTTTGAGCGGTACGGATTGGTCATGCCGACTCAAAGTCAAGCCAGGCTGTCGCCCGGCGTGTGCCACTTGAATCAGATTCATGTCAACTTCGTTCATTTCCATTTTACTTAAAGCCGGACTCTCCTGCAGCAGGCAAAACAGAACAAAAACTTCCAGAAAATAGAGTTGCTCCTCATTGATACCCAGTGGGTCGAAGGCGTTGACATCTATCGAGCGAATTTCTACATAGGCGATGCTGCGTTTGCGTAGCGCGGTGGTCGGCTTCTCGTCTTTTTGGGTGATTTGTTTGGGTCGGACGGTGCTGTAATACTCGTTTTCGATTTGCAGTATGTTGGCGTTCAGCTGCTGGTACTCACCATTCACCTTCACCCCCATCTCCTCATAGAGGGCATAGGGCGTAGCGATTGCACACTGCAAACTTTTTACATAGTTATCCAGAGAGCTGTAGTCAGCCTTGATGCCGGCCATGTCTTCCTGACTGTTGGTGTAGCCAATATCCCCCATGCGCAAAGAGGTGGCGTAAGGCTCATACAGAGTGTTCTCATCGAACTCGGCGAGCATGGTGGGCTTGCCCTGCAGAAAGGATTTACAGACGGCGGGCGAGGCGCCAAACAGGCAGGGAATCATCCAGCCGTAACGGAGCATGTTTCGCACCAGCCCCATGTACTGCTCGGAGATAAAGTCCTGTCTAGGCAGAGGA
>JAQICG010000425.1 GCA_027858635.1 Gammaproteobacteria bacterium
TACAACCCGAAGAACATGACACACAAACAGAAGACCCGATTTAAAGCTCTGCGTGACAGCACACTGAAGACCGCTCGTGCCTGGGCGATCAAAGAACTGGCCATGTCACTCTGGCACTACGACAGTAAAACGTGGGCTCAGAAAGCCTGGACAAAATGGATGTCATGGGCAGTGCGTAGCCGACTAGAACCTATCAAGAAAGTGGCCAGAACGATTAAGGAACATCTATGGGGAATATTGAACTCGATTATTCTTAAAGTGAGCAATGGCCCCGCCGAAGGAATCAATAGCCGAATAAAAATGATCAAGGTACGCAGCAGAGGTTTTCGCAATAAGCAGCGATTTGCCAATGCCATTTACTTCCACCTTGGCGGACTAGATCTCTATCCCGAAAATGCTACCAGGTAAGGGGCACCCACTCGATCGGGTGAAGAGCCCATAAAAGAGAATGTCGTGGAATTATCAAAAGTAGTCCCTTGGGGAAGATCGCTAATCGAATACAGAGAAATGTTTTCGCTATCAGAGAATGATCTTAAAAAAAAGATACTTGGCTGTGGTGATGGTCCGGCTTGCTTTAATGCTGAAATGTCTAAAAGCTATGGTAATGTAATATCCGTTGACCCCCTATATCAGTTTAATACAGAACAAATCTATTCAAGAATTAATGAGGTTTATCCCCAGGTAATGGATCAAGTATCAACAAACAAGGGAGATTATGTTTGGAAAAATATAGCCAGTGTTGAAGAACTTGGAAAAGTAAGAATGGATGCCATGAAAACATTCCTAAGTGATTATGGAGAAGGTAGAAAATCAGGTAGGTACATAAATGCATCACTACCAACACTACCATTTGAGGATGTGGAATTTGATTTGGCATTGTGCTCGCATTATTTGTTTTTATATAGTGAGCATGTAGATCAAGAGCAGCACATTCTATCTATGAAGGAGTTATGCCGTGTGGCTAATGAAGTACGCGTATACCCACTATTAACCATTGGTAATAATCAACAATCTCATCACCTCGAACCAGTTATTAAGAAATTAGAATCTGATGGTATTAATGTTTCTTTAGTATCAGTGGAGTATGAGTTCCAAAAAGGAGCTACGGAAATGTTAGTGGCAAAAAATGTATAACAAGGCGCTACACCGGACGGCAATTTCGCTGCGCTTCATTGCCGCCTGTGAGCTTTGTCGTTACATCCACATTAGGTTCGAGCACTTGGAGGTTAAATGAAACTAGGATTTTTCTTCGGAGCAGGGGCGGAGATAGGGTACGGACTTCCGAGTGGTGGAAAGTTTGCTATCGATCTTTTTCGACAGGATGTAAGTGAACACAAGAAAAAGCTGCGTGAGCAGCTTGGACAGATTGATTCACGGACGAACTACGCAACTAGTTGGCTTCCAGAGAACTACGCTACACAGCGGATTCATGCGTTCGGTAAAAATGAATTTACTGCGTTAATTGAATCGTCAATCGAGTACAGAAAAAATGAAATAATTCGCAGACTCAATGATTTTGACGAGGAGGTCGAATGCGCCCTTACTCAATTGAGCATAGAGAAGGACACTCTTGTAGAGAAGTTTAATGAGCAGATGGATACTGATTTTGGCGAACATCTATATTCAACCGCTATTAGAATGAATCCAATCCTCGCGAATGAAGTTAGGCTTTTTGGAAGCGAATCATATTCAGCAATTTTAAGTGTTATTAGTGGTGGTCGAAATTCGGCCGATCTTCAGCGATACGCAGGAGCTTTTCTTCAGTTGCTTGTTGGAGCTCATGGTCAACACTTAGTGCAACGACTAAACCAAGAGCTTTTTGAAGCAGCGCCAGATGATATTCCGATTTTCGATGACGTTACAGGCATGTTTAGGCTTGAGTTCAGTCGTGCCGGCCTAACTGCTTTAGAGCTGCTTCTTGAAAAACGTCACGATTATGATCTTGAAAATGGAAGTGTGTCGGACATCTTGTGTGCCGTTTCTCAGCAGGTATTGGAGAATATATTTACCACTGTTCTTGATTACCAATCGTTAATAGATAGCCATTTTAGGTACCTTTTCTCGCCCAGGACCGAATGGGCAAAGTTTTCTAAAATGGTAATATTTTTGAGAGCAACCCGAGATTATATAGTTAAACAACTAGACGCAATTGGTGATCTTCCGGAAAGCGGATATTATCACGACCTTGAAAGCTGTGAGCAGCTGGGTCTTGAGATATCCGCGATTGGTACTTCGAACTATAACAATCTGGTTGAAAAGATATCTCAGGATCTTAACTTTGAAATACCCGCTGTCCAGCATTTAAATGGCGGCGTAACTGATTACTACAACCCATACAAGAATTCAGTTATATCAGAGGATGATCCTGATCAGATTCCTGAGGATCAGATACACGTTCCCTTCGTTCTTACTCAAAGCGGGTTAAAGCCTTTAACCTCTGTAGATATGTCTCGTAGGTATGTTGGCCTCTACGATGAGTATGTTGCGTGTGACTGTCTGGTTGTGGTGGGGTATGGATTCAACATTGATGATAGCCACATAAATGGCCTTTTCAGGAAGCTGATCGAGGAAGATGGCAAGCCAATGGTCTGGGTTTGTTTGGAGAAGGACGGTTCAGCAGAATCTCAAAAAAGAGCCTTGGTTAAGCGTTTGCGTATTGCTCCAGAGCACCGTGAGTTAGTAAGTGTAATTCCTGTTGATTCAGGAACTAGGTCAATTGGTGATGATGGATGGCTGGAGCTGGTAACAAGAGACAATGCAGAGATGTAACAAGTTGCTGCACACGGAAAAATTACTCGCTATGCTCCTAATTTTCCGGTGAGCAAGGCGTTGTGTGTCTAAAAAATCGTCTTCTAACTGTTTATTAACAGGAATTATTTGAATAATTATGGATGGAGAAAGCTTTATTTGTCTTAACTGTGATGGTGAAATAAAATATCCAACATCACCTGTTCTATATTGCTCTGAATGCTGCAAACAAGAAGCTGAGCTAATAAGATATGCCAGAGCTTGTAGTAAAGATGGGCGCATTGATGATGAAGACGTCCAACAAGCAATTCAAATTAAACTTGCACATGTATTGGCTGGTGGTTATGACAGGAAACGTCGCACATTACCGCAAAAACTTCGCGATAATGTCATTGAAAGAGACCATGGAGAATGTGTCATCTGTGGTGAAAATGGTGAAGAAATAGACCATATTAATGGACCAGATAATTGTCTTGAGAATCTACAGTTGCTCTGTAGCGATTGCCATCGAGAAAAAACACTAGAATCTATAGAAGTAGCCGACCCTAATGACCCTAAATATGCTGTCATGGCAATCAGGCATAAAGCTATACTCGAACGCATCGAGTCACTAACTCCCAAGAGATTATGTGACCAAGATGATTGGAGTAAGAAATGGCGTAATTACACTAGTGAGCGTAGGAAAATTTTGAACACAAAGACAAAGCCTTTAAATACAGAATAATATCATGTTAAAAACACACAACAAGTCAGTCAAGCAGACGGATTAACCAGATATGTGTTTCCTGAAAAATACTCATGCCGCTGCTTACCTCAAACGTTAGGGGTGAAGGATTATGAATTCAACTAAAGAAGAGCTGCATTCAACGTATACGTCAAAAGACAATGATGAGCTTATAAGTCTCTATACAGCAGGGATGCTTACTGATGATGGTTATCTAGTACTCGAGCAAGTCCTGAGAGAGCGCAACGTAGATTTACCCAGCCGCCCAAATAATTCTTTTGAAGAAACTTATAAACCTAGAAACCACCTAATTGAATTATGGCATGGCCAAAAAAGTTTAAAATTTACATTTTGGCTAATTTGCATCCTTGGTAATATTGGCTTGCTTTTATCAGTAATAATATATGCACTTGCTTTAAAACCACATGTTATGGCAGGGCCATTATTCGCATATTTGGCTTATGACTCTTACATGCTTATTTCTATTTGGCGTAGCTCAAAACAATCAAAGCATAGAGCACTTAAACTTTTCTTAATTTTAGGAATTATCTTCCCAATTACAGCTTTCTACCAGTTCGCTTCATTAGGCCTAGCCAGTGCAATCAATTCATAAGAAAATCACCCCTAACGAATAAGGATAGATCGTGAGAGCGCAGCGATCCACGATCTTATCCTGTTGTTGAACAAGCCCGGGTTACCTTAT
>JAQICG010000306.1 GCA_027858635.1 Gammaproteobacteria bacterium
TGGAAAGGATACCCTTCAATCAAGACGCGCTGAGAATACATCCGTGTACGCTCGGCAGCAGCATCCCTGCTGCTGACGGTCTTGATTGAAGGGTATCCTTTCCATACGCCTTGTTAGTAACTAAAAACGAGATGGTTTTTTTAATTTTTCTACTCTAATCTAATGCCAAACCGAAATAATAACCGCAGGAATCAAGCCCGATATGACACCCGAAATTTACCTTGTCGCATTTTTTATTCTGCTGTTTGCCTACTTCTTGCGCGGCATTACCGGCTTTGGTTCCGGCTTAATCGCTATACCGCTGTTGGCGCATTTTCTGCCTCTGACTTTTGTTGTGCCGATGGTGCTGGTGCTGGACTTTGTGGCATCGGTGGTGCTCAGTCGTCATACACGTTTGCAGGTGCGGTGGGATGAAATACGCTATTTGATACCGACGACTATTGCGGGTATTCTGCTGGGTACGTTCCTGCTGGTGAATTTGCCGCGAGAGCCGCTGCTGGTGGCGCTCGCTTTATTTGTGATTTTTTTCGGTTTACGTTATGTATTTAATGTGCACGGTGAAAATCCGATCAGTCGCTGGTGGTCACTGCCCACCGGGTTGATCGGTGGTTTGATCGGCGCGCTGTTTGGCACCGGTGGCCCGCCTTATGTGGTGTATCTGTCGCATCGCTTGCATGATAAAACGCAATTACGCGGCACCTTGTCGGGCCTGTTTATGCTCGACGGTGCGTTACGTATAATCACCTTTCTGGTTTTTGGCCTGCTGCTTCAAACTGAGTTGTTAACTTCCCTGTTGCTGGCACTGCCGCTGATGGCTTTGGGGCTTTATCTGGGCAACAAGGTACACCTGGGCATTAGCCATCGGCAGCAGTTAGTCATTATTGGCGGCTTATTGTTGCTGAGTGGCGGTTCATTGTTATGGAAAGCATGGGGCGGATGAGCTGTCAGAGCGTGAACAGTGGGTTGGGATGAGGTACGAACCTCAACAAATAGTGAGATTAACAAAAACACTGTGATTTCGGCATCTGCTAGATATGAAATCACGAAACATAAATTAAGGTGGATATGGCTAAATATTCTAAAAAGAATCAGGTCTCAGATAAAACTAAGGATGATGCCCTTAAAATTGCGCGCGGTACACAAAGGCCGGGGCAGACCAAAGAGCAAACAAAACTGATCGCCCAGGGTATTCAGAAAGGCATTGAGCAGTATAAAAAGAAGCAAAGCCATAAGGCACGTGAGCTGGACAAGAAACTCAACAAGGCATCAGCGAACCGGTCATTAACCGAACCGGAAAGCGATGAGGTTTCCGGTTCAGAAATTATTGAGTGCAGTAAATTGCCATGGGTTTTGCTGGTGCTGTCATGGCTTGGTTTTTTAGTTTATGTTGTATTGCTGAAGTGATCAGCAGGTAGCCCTCTCCCAGAGGGAGACGGAGTTTTGTGAGTAGGATGAGCAAAGTTTTTTGCGTGCCCATCGTTGTTGCTTAAAGCTGTTTCAGTTTTTCTAAAACTGCCTGGGCGTGACCTTCGGGGTTGATGCCATACTCAGCCTCTACAATTTTTCCCTGCTTATCAATGATGAAGGTGGAGCGCACAATGCCCATTTTCTTCTCGCCATTTTTTTCTTTTTCCTGCCATACACCATAGGCTTCACAGAGTTCACCGCTGGTATCGGCCAATAGCATGACCTTAAGGCCGAATTTTTCGATAAAGGCCTGATGCGATGCGCAGTCATCTTTGCTGACGCCGATGACGACGGTGTCGAGCGCGGCGAATTCATCGGCCAGTGCGGTGAACTGGTTGGCTTCGATGGTGCAGCCGGGGGTGTCGTCTTTGGGGTAGAAATATAAAACGACATTTTTCCGGTTTTTGAAATCGCTCAGGCTGATGCTTTGATTGTTTTCGTTGTCGACAGTGAAATCGGGTGACGCTTGTTGTGCTTTTAGCATGTTGCTATTCTCTGAATTTGGGGATCTGGATTTGTAGTGTAATGCGGTGATCTTGCCATAAGAATTAATGGGAAAATCCACAGGATCTTGATGGTCACGCTGCGCTTCGCTCCAGCTACGGATGTCGTGATGCCCGAAAATCAGCTTGAAACGTGTGCTACGCGCCGATACGGTATCCGGCAAGCGCGCGGTTTATTTCTGACAGGTGCTGATCAGTTCTGTCTGCGCGAGGATGTGTCCCTGCATAGTGGCTTCAATCATATTCAGTTCAATCGCCTGTTAAATGTTGTAATCAGTGTTGAAGAACGCGCATACTTTTGAATTCAGGTTGATTCGATATAGCCAACGATTTTTTTGTCGATTGATCAGGGTGGTGGCCGATTGGTAAGCTGGGAGGTGTATTCTTTGTGTTTATTAGAATGACCTGTTGGTGAATTGAAGTTATCATCCCAATACTTGCACAGTAAGAGGCCCGTACTCGCCATGATTAACGAACCATCACCTGCTACACCCACAAGCCCGCCCGCCGGCTACGGTTGGCGCACTTTTGGTATTGTTGTGATTACCATGGCTATCACCCTTGGCGTGGGTTACTGGGCAGTGAATGCCTACCTGTTTCCGGCTGCGTTTAAGCCGGTGCAGCTCAATGAAAAAGAACAGCGACGGCTTGATGAAAAGCTTCAGCAGCTTGCTGACAGTGCGCCATCAGCAGCACCGTCACGGCTTGAGCCGGAGGCCTACAGCGAAGCGGGGGCCAGCCGTGAGATCCATCTGAGTGAAAAAGAGCTTAATGCCTTGCTGTCGAAAAACACCGATCTCGCCAGCAGGCTGGCAATTGATCTTTCGGAGAATCTGGCCAGCGCCAAATTGCTGGTGCATCTGGACCCGGATTTTCCTTTTCTGGGTGGCAATACAATCAAGATCAACGCGGGCATGGAACTGCGTCTGGTAAAAGGCAGGCCCGTCGCCACCCTCAGAGGAGTGAGTGTCTGGGGTGTGCCACTGCCGAACGCCTGGCTGGGCAATATGAAGAACACCAATCTTATCGAGGAGTTTGGTCAGGCCGGAGGCTTCTGGCAGGCGATAAACGATGGCGTGGAAGAGCTTGAGGTTAAGAAAGGCGAGCTGCGAATCAAGCTGAAGGAGTGAGTGCTTGGTAAATAAATCCCTGAAACACTGAACACATTATTTTATGATTAAAAAACTAACACTATGCAGCGTTATTTGCGCGCTATTTTTTCTCGCCGCCTGCTCGGATGATGAGGTTTCCAATGAAGACCTGATTCGACAGGCGATAGATTCCGCGGCGCTCGCGGCGGAAAATCGCAATCATGATGATCTGGCGCTGTTAATTGACGAGACATACCGTGATCATAAGGGTATTGGCAAGCCTCAGTTGATTAATCAGCTACGGGCATATTTCTTCATGCACAAAAATATTCATCTGTTTACCAAAGTTGATGATGTTATTTTTAATGATACGCAGAGCAAGGCCGCTGTAACGCTGTATGTGGCGATGGCCGGTAACGTGATTGCCAATGCCAGTGTGCTCGCCGGTTTGCGAGCACAAATATATAAGTTTGAATTGCAGTTTGCCAAACAGGAGACGTGGTTGCTGACTCAGGCCAAATGGCAGCGATCCAGTTTTAAGGAAATGGTGAAGGTAAAATACTGACAGAGCTTAAGATGAAGGGTATTTGAAAATACCGCTACTAGCAGCCTGTCTGATTTGAAGAATCGAAGCGAAAATTCGGCTGAGCGAGGACAGATTTTGACGATTTTGCAGGGCAATAGTCACTCTATTGCCCAAAAAAGCGGCGAAATATGGACCGGTCAGGCGGATTTGCAGCCGATTTCATTCAAGTCAGACAGGCTGCTATCAGCACTTGACCCGATTGGAAAGAGAACATGACTAAACTACTAAGCCAGTGGACGCCTTCTCAGGCGGCAATTGATTTGATCAAGCTGAACGGTTTTGACGATGCGCATATTGCGAAGTCGGCGGAATATTTAAAAAATCAGACCGACCTGGAAGATATTGACGAGGTTGAAGGCTACGATAACTGGGATACGTTTTTCATTATGTTCTGCATCAAGGCGGGTGGCGGTTCGATAAAGCCTAATTAATTGTAGGATGGGCAAAGTGCAGTGTGTCCATCGAATTTTAATAAATAAGTCTGCAAAGAGATGACAATAAATTTTTAAAACAACCAACAAGCGGAATATAAAAAATGAGCATGCCTGAGGTAGAGCAGTTAAACAGAGCTTTTTCACTAGCGCAGGCCGATCACAGCCTTGTCTTTAAAAAAGGCGGTGGTGATATTCCGGTGATTGAAGTTAAAAATGATCAAGCCGATGCCCGTATCAGCTTGCAGGGTGCGCAGGTACTGAGCTGGGTGCCTGCCGGAAGTGGTGAGGTGATCTGGCTGTCGGAGCAGGCGACATTTGCGCCGGGGAAATCGGTGCGCGGCGGGGTGCCGATTTGCTGGCCATGGTTCGGGCCGCACGAAAGTAACGCCGCGTATCCCGGTCACGGTTTTGCGCGCACGGTGATGTGGCAGGTGACGAAGACCGAGGCGTTAGTCAGCGGTGAAACGCAGGTGACTTTCCAGCTGGACACGCGCGAGCTTGATGCGGCGATTAAGCCCTTGTGGCCGTTGCCGACGATTGCAGAATACCGTTTAACCATCGGTAAAGTTTTGACCATCGAGCTCACCACTTTTAATCACAGCGATCAGGCGATGACCATCGGTCAGGCACTGCATACTTATTTCAAGGTGGACGATGTCAGCAAGACCAGCGTACTGGGGCTGGATGGCAAACCCTATCTGGATAAGACTGATGGTTTCAAACGTAAAATACAGGAAGGCCCGGTGACCATCGGCGAGGAAGTGGATCGGGTTTATTTGCAGACGCCGGATGACGTTACCATTGATGATGGCCAGCGAAAAATAATCATCAGAAAACAGGGCAGCGAGTCGACGGTAATCTGGAACCCGTGGCAGGAAGCGGCGGAGAAAATGGGCGATCTGGGGCCGGAAGGCTACCTTAAGATGCTGTGTGTCGAGTCAACAAATGTGCTGGAAGATACCGTGAATATTGGTGCAGGTGAGAGTTATACTCTGCGGGTGACATATAAGGTCGAGGCCGTATAATCAGCTGGATTATCAAAACCGGCTCCATCATATAAAATCATGACCATGAACCCATGAACCCATGAATCAACGAGAAACATGAACCGCAGACTCACCGCTATTATCAATCAGCTCAGCGTCTTATCACGCAGTCGTCGCTACTGGGCTCTGGCGATGGTTACCGGCATGGCCTTGCTGGCCGCGGCGCTGTTTTTTCAGCATGTGCTGGGTGAGCGCCCCTGCCTGATGTGCATACAGGTGCGCCTGTGGGTATCGTTGCTGGTGGTGGTCTCTTTTATGGGGCTGCTGACTCGGCGGCATCGTTTGCTGAATGCTGTCCCGCACCTGTTGATGATACTGGTGGCCGTAGGGCTGGTGGAACGTTCCTATCAGCTGCTGGGCACCGAACGTGGTTTCGTGTTCAGCGATTGCGGCTTCGAGCTGGGTCTGCCGGCCTGGTTTGCGATTGACCAGTGGCTGCCCGCTGTTTTTTACGTGGAGACGGCCTGCGGTTACACACCGGAAATTATTTTTGGCATTACCATGGCTGAGGCGCTGATGGTTTTTTCAGTGGGACTTCTGCTCGTGACTGTGACTGTTTTTCTGGCATCATTTTACAGGCCCGGCAATGCGTTTTCTTAAAGCCAATTATTCCCGGCTCATTGTTACAGCCTGCCTGCTCCTGCTGGCATTTGCCTCGGCGACCAATCTGCTGGATAACTATGGTGAGAAATACACCGATGAGGGCTTCAAGCGTTCGCTATCTGCGTTTGCCATTGCCAAGGGGCTGAATGGTCTGATCTCGGTGGTGCAGGGCACCGAAGTGGCGGTGCAGCCTGCGGGGGTTGGTTTGATCATGACGCCGGGGCAGATTCTCGATCCGGCCAATGATCTGATCGAACGTTTTTCATGGGTGATGCTGCTCTGTACAACCTCACTGGGCATTCAGGCTATTCTGCTGAAGATGTTTTCTTCGTTTTATTTTTCCATCGTAGTGACGGCTTCGCTGTTGCTGATGGTGCCGTTTGTCTGGAATGGTAGGAACTATTCGGTCAGGATGAAAAATGTCATCTATCGACTGGCCGCCTTTCTTATTATCCTGCGATTTTTTATACCCGTCATGGCGATTACTAGCGAGGGAATTTATAGCGCCTTTCTTGAGTCGAAGTATGTAGAGTCGAAAGCACAGCTGGAACAGTCCAATGAAACCATATCCAGCCTGAATGAAGAGAATCAGGAGGCCAATATCGAAGCTCTGGAAGTGCCATGGTACGAATCACTGAGCAAGAACTTCAACTCAGCGGTTGATGCTTTCGATGTCGATAAACGCGTGGAGCAGCTGAAAAAAGAGGCCGATAATCTGACTAGTTACATTGTGGATCTGATCGTGGTGTTTACCATGCAGACCATACTACTGCCACTGGTTTTTATCTGGCTGGCGCTGAGATTGATAAAAGCCAATTTCAGCTTCCGATTTTTTAATTAAAGGTTATGAGTAGGATGGGCAAATCGCAGTGTGCCCATCAATGTTAAATATGAGGCGTAATGATGAATACCAAAAACAAGTTTGATCAGGCAGTGGCAAATGCACGCCGTGCCAGTGACCAGCGTGAGCTGGGTTATCGTGAGCAGGCGTTGAAGTTATATCCGCATATTTGCGGGCGTTGCTGTCGCGAGTTCGATCGTAAGAATCTGCAAGAGCTGACGGTGCATCATCGCGATCATGATCACGATAATAATCCGTCTGACGGCAGTAACTGGGAGTTGCTCTGTCTCTACTGCCATGACAATGAACACCAACGCCAGACCGAGGCGCGCCAGGGCAATACCGCCACCGATGACGGTAAGCAGGATACGGCAACGTTCAACCCGTTTGCCGATCTCAAGTCGATGCTGAATAGCAAAGAGTGAATTGATGACGACTAACCGGCGATATGGCTAGCTGATGCTGTGGTATAGAAAAAAAGAAAAGGCGAAAAAATCCAGTCAAATTATTGTTGATAATATTGATGTGCGGATCGTGCGTAAAAAGATAAAAAATATGCACCTGCGCGTGTATTCGCCCGAGGGGCATGTGCGGGTGGCGGTGCCGATGCATGTCAGTGATGAGGTGGTGCGTCGCACTGTCATCGATAGAATTATCTGGATCAGAGAACAGCAGCTGCGCCTGGCCAGCCTGCCTGAGCCAATGCCGTGCGAGATGGTTTCGGGTGAATGCCATTACTATCTGGGTGAGGCCTGTCGGCTGGAGGTGGTTGAGCGACAGGGCAAGCACGAGGTGGTGAAAAACAATCGTGACCTGCGGCTTTATGTGCGAGCGGATACTGAGTCGGCGAAACGTGCTTCAGTTCTGGATGCGTGGTATCGCAGGCAGATCAAAGCGCTTTTGCCCGAGCTTATCAGGAAGTGGGAGCCGGTTATGGGTGTCGAGGTGAACGAATGGGGCATCAAGAAAATGAAAACCCGCTGGGGTACCTGCAATATTTCGGCAGGTCGCATCTGGCTGAATCTGGAGCTGGTGAAAAGGCCGATTGAGTGCCTCGAATATGTGCTGGTGCATGAGATGGTGCATCTGCTGGAGCGTTATCATAATCAGAATTTCAGGGCATATATGGATCGGTTTTTGCCGCACTGGCGTGTGCAGGAAGAGATATTAAAAAGCGAGCCACTGGCTCATGAGGGATAAAACCGGGAGGTGAAATGAATACTTTACTGCTTGTTGCCCATGGTAGCCGTCGTCAGCAATCGAATGATGAAGTTATAGTGCTGGCTGAAAAACTGGCCCAACAGTGCTCCGGTCAATATGAAATTATCCATGCTGCCTTTCTTGAACTGGTTGAGCCGTCGATTCCGCAAGGGATAAAAAAGTGTGTGGATGATGGAGCCAAAACGGTGACCGTATTGCCCTATTTTCTAAATCCCGGTCGCCATGTTGTAGATGATATTCCTGGCATTGTGGTAGAGGCTAAAAAGCATCATCCTGATGTTGATATCAAAGTTGCACTACATCTGGGAGCGTCTGACCTGATGATGGATCTGCTGATATCAACGGCGAATACGGCGGTTTAATTTTATATAAACGGCAACACTTAAACGGCAGCCCCCTTATGTGTTTGCTGTCGTATCATTCTTTAGATGCGCCGTTCACAATAACCAGATCGACCTCGGTGTGGGGCACGCCGAGAGATTCGATCAGATCTTTCACTGATCGATCATTTTTCAGCTCATGGCGGAACTCAAGGTAACGCAGATGCACTGGCAGGAAATCATTGAGTTCATCATGAAAGTAAAGGTTAATGTGACGGCTCATAAATCTATGATACTGGATTCGATGGCATGCTGCATGCTGATGCGCAGCACAATTTGATTGTGCGCCTATGCGGATGAACAGGCTGCTTGAAGCTGTGCAAAGTGAATATTTTAGTCCGTATCCGCTTCCTTCTTAGTTTAATCGGTTGATGAGACGTGAATCTATGTACGTTCTGAAATATAATGGGGCGCACTTTGTCGCTAGGAGGTTGTCGGATTCAGGATGAATTGGCTGCGGAAGTGGGAGAGCGGCCCAAATCTCCCCGATTTTTCGTTGCGTAGAATAACTATGCGCC
>JAQICG010000192.1 GCA_027858635.1 Gammaproteobacteria bacterium
ATCATCAATCCACCTAAACGTCCGAGATTTCATTCCAGTAAGCCTTCAGTCTTTTTTCCGAGACGGGAAACTGCGTTTTCAACTCCTGCGCAAACAACGACACCCGATACTCTTCAAGCATCCAGCGGTAATGATTCAGTTGCGGCGAGTCGATGTGTTGTTTTTCCAGGCTGTGCTGACGTTTCAGGTAGGCGTCCCATAAGGAGGAAATTTGCAAGCGGTGCTGGCGGTCGCGTACTGGGTCGCCATGTGCCTTGTCGAGACGTTTGATGATGGCGCTGAGGTAGCGCGGATAATGGGCCAGCCACTGCTTGTCGATGTTGAGCAGCGGGTGCGGCGGGAATAGATGGGTCAGCTGGTTTTGTATGTCGCTGACGATGTCGAGCCTTGTCAGGGGCGGATTTTTCAATGATTTTTTAACAGTTCGGTACTGCTTGAGTATGCCGGCGAGTAGCTGACACCATTGCGTTGCTACGCTCATTAGTTCACTGCGACCGGCGGCCAGCACCTGTGAAAAATCTTGCTGGCTGTGGATGGGCTGCTGCATAAAACACTGTTCGATGACGACATTGATGAGGTCCTGCTTCAGTTCGTCACAGCGGCCAAAGTCGGCGTATTGGAGACACAGGTTCTGAATGTCGGGCAGGTTGTTTTTAAGGTGCTTGATCTGCGGGGGCAGTGCCTGGATAAACAGCTGGCGCAGACCCCTGTGGGTTTCCGCCTCGGCCTGCTGTTTTGAGTTGATCAGGCGCAGGGTGACGGATTTGCCTTCGTTCACCAGCGCGGGGTAGGCCTTGATGGTTACCCCGTGCTGTTCAAGTTCGATGCTCTGCTCCAGCAGATCAATCGCTTCAGCGCCGACGTCATCCTGTTCCAGCGGGTGTTTTGTCGGCGGCGCAGTGCCGGCGTCTCTGGCAGTGATCGAATCGACATGAGTCGTCTGAGCGTTTTCCTGAGTGCCGAGCTGCTCTTTCAGGGCGGGCAGGTCGCGGCTCTGCGCAACCACTTTGCCCTGGCTGTCGATGACACGGAAATTCATAAACAGATGGTCGTCGATCAGTTCGGTGCGCCAGGCGTCGTAGGAAATTTCCATGCCGGTCATGGCTTTCAGATGTTTTGACATGGCGGCAGTGAGCGGCGAGGTCGACGGCTCCAGTGCCTCCATGCAGGCGTCGGCGAAATTGGGTGCGGGTACAAAGTTGCGCCGGATTGATTTGGGCAGCGAGCGCAACAGCGCGATAATTTTTTCGCGCAGCATGCCGGGCACCAGCCATTCGCAACGCTGCGCGTTGATGGCGTGCAGCGCGGCCAGCGGCGCAGTCAGGGTGATGCCGTCATGATGATGGTTGATGTCGAAATGGTAGTCGAGCGGATAGCTGACCTCGTTCATCTCCAGATGGTCGGGGAACTGCTCGCCGCAGACGTGGCCGGCATCCTGCTGCATTAGATCCTGTTCGCTGAGCAAAAGCGCTTGCAGTTTTTCCGGCTCGGCCTTGCTGCATGCTTTCAGCCAGGTATTAAATAACACGCCGTTGTGAATGTGCTCCGGAATCTGTTTATCATAAAACTGAAACAGAATAGCGTCATCGACGAGAATATCCTGACGGCGGGACTTGGCTTCGAGCTTTTCCAGCTGCGCTATTAATTTTTTGTTGTGGATGAAAAAGTCAGTCTTGCAGTCGAAGTCCTGCTGCACCAGCGCGCACTGGATAAATATTTCACGCGACAGCCGGGGGTCAACCTTGCCGTAGTTGACGTTTTTTTCAGGGTTGATAATCAGGCCGTAAAGCGTGGTCTGTTCCGAGGCGACGACCTGCGCCGGGTGTTTTTCCCAGTGCGGATTACTGTAGCTACGCTTTAGTAGATGTTCCGCTTTCTGCTCGACCCACTGCGGTTCAATTTTGGCGTTGGTGCGGGCGAACACCCGTGAGGTTTCCACGATTTCGGCGGCCATCAGCCATTTGGGCGGGCTTTTGAACAGGCCGGAGCCGGGGAAAATCTGAAATTTTTTGTTGCGCGCGCCCAGATACTCCTTGTTCTCCTGCTTGAAGCCGAGGTTGCCGAGCAGCCCGGTGAGCAGCGCCCGGTGGATGGCATCGTAATTGCTGCTGCCGATGCTGTTGTTATCAGTACCGTTGCTAAAGCGGATGTTCAGCTCCTGTAACATTTTTTTAATCTGTTTGTGGGTGTCGCTCCATTCGCGGATGCGCATCCATGACAGGTAATTCTGCGTACACCATTTGCGCAGCTGGTTGTTGGAGAGTGCTTTTTTCTGGGCGTGAAACTCGTTCCAAAGATTGAGAAAGAAAACAAAGTCCGATTTCACATCTTTCCAGACCTGATGCTTCTGGTCGGCGGCCTGCTGTTTGGCCATGGGCCGTTCTCTGGGATCCTGCGTCGCCAGCGCGGCGATGATGATCAGCACCTCATTGAGCGAGGACTCTTGTTCCGTTTCGATCAGCATGCGCCCCAGTCTGGGGTCGATGGGTAGCCGCGCCAGTTTCTTGCCGATGCGGGTGAGGTTGCTGTTTTCATCAATAGCACCCAGCTCGAACAGAAGTTTGTAGCCGTCGGTGATCAGCCGTTGATCGGGCGCTTCCACAAAGGGGAAATCGTCGATGTGACCGAGTTGCAGGTTTTCCATCTGCAGAATCACTGCCGCCAGGTTGGTGCGCTGGATTTCCGGCTGGGTGAACTCGCTGCGGGCCATAAAATCCGCCTCGTCATAGAGCCTGATGCAGATGCCGTTGGAGATGCGCCCGCAGCGCCCCTTGCGCTGATTGGCCGAGGCCTGTGAGATCTTTTCAATTGGCAGGCGCTGAATTTTACTGCGCCAGGAATAGCGCGAAATTCGTGCCAGCCCGGTATCAATCACATATTTGATGCCGGGCACGGTGAGTGAAGTCTCGGCCACATTGGTGGCCAGAATGATGCGGCGCTGGCTGGAGCCCTTGAATATTTTGTTCTGTTCACTGGCGGAGAGCCGGGCCAGCAGCGGCAGAATTTCGGTGTGCTGCAACTGCTGTTTTTTCAGCGCCTCGGTGGTTTCGCGAATGTCGCGTTCACCGGCGAGAAATACCCGAATATCGCCGCGATCAATTTTGGTGGTTTCCAGCACCGCATCGACAATGCCCTGCTGCATGTCTTTGGGGTCGTTGTCTTCCTCGGCATCATCGCTTTTGTGTAGCGGCCGATACAGAACCTCCACCGGATAGGTGCGCCCGGAAACATTGATGATCGGCGCGTTATTAAAGTGTCGGGAAAAGCGTTCCGGGTCGATGGTGGCCGAGGTGATGATGATTTTCAGGTCGGGGCGTCTGGCAATGAGCTGCTTGATGTAGCCCAGCAGAAAATCGATATTCAGGCTGCGTTCGTGCGCCTCATCAATAATGATCGTGTCGTACTGATTCAGGTATGGGTCGTGGTGACATTCGGCGAGCAGGATGCCATCGGTCATCAGCTTGATGTAACTGCGCTCGCTGGTCTGGTCGGAAAAGCGCACCTTGAAGCCCACCTGCTGGCCGGGTTCGGTACGCAGCTCTTCGGCGATGCGCGTCGCCACCGAACGCGCCGCCAGCCGACGGGGCTGAGTGTGGCCGATCAGCCCGCGCATGCCCAGCCCCAGTTGCAGGCAGATTTTGGGCAGCTGGGTGGTTTTGCCCGAGCCGGTTTCACCGCAGAGGATGGTGACCTGGTTAGCCCTGATCACCTCAAGAATCCCATCGCGCTTCTGGCTGATGGGCAGCTCTTCGGGAAAATTCAGCGCCGGCACCTGCTGCTGGCGGAGTTTAACCTGGGCGACCGACAGCTCCAGATCGCGACTGAGTTGGTTCAGGCTTTCATCAAAGCCCGGTTTATTAAGGTTCTTCTGGAGTTTGCGCAGCCGCCGGTAAAAGCCCTGACGGTCTTTTAACATGCATAAATCGAGTTGTTGGAAAAGGGGCTGAAGTACGGATGTGCTCATAGGATGCGTATAAGTGTAACGGGCAGGGCTATTATGGGGAGCTCGCGGCAGGATGCAAGTCGCCTGTGGCGGCTGAATCTTCAGCAATGACAAAAGAAAGGGATTCCGCTATTCTAGCTACAGTTTGGATATGGCTGTGGCTTCGGTTCACAGTCATTAACGAATATTCAGCACCATTACAGCTTGAGGAACTATTATGCAGGATTTATTTAATTTAATTTTTAATTTCTGGGTCGGGTTTGCGGTGCTGGCGATTGTGCTCGCCAAAACCTCGATCAAATTCGTGCCGCAGAATCGCGCCTACGTGGTCGAGCGTTTCGGTAAATACAACAAGACCATGGTCGCGGGCCTGAATTTTCTCTTGCCCTTCTTCGATAAGATTGCCTACGAACGTTCCCTGAAAGAGCAGGCTTTTGACGTGCCCAGCCAGGCGGCGATTACGCGCGATAATATTTCCCTGATCGTCGATGGCGTGCTCTACCTCAAGGTGCTGGACCCCTACAAGGCTTCATACGGGGTGGATGATTATGTTTACGCCGTCACCCAGCTGGCGCAAACCACCATGCGCAGTGAGATCGGCAAGATCGAGCTGGATAAAACCTTCGAGGAACGCGAGGTGCTGAACATTAATATAGTGGCGTCGATCAATGAAGCCGCAGGCCCCTGGGGTGTGCAGGTAATGCGTTACGAAATCAAGGACATCGAACCGCCTCGCACCGTGCTGGAAGCCATGGAACGGCAGATGAAGGCCGAGCGTGAGAAGCGCGCGGTGATTCTGGAATCGGAAGGCGACCGACAGTCGGCGATCAATGTGGCCCAGGGTAACAAGCAGTCCATCGTGCTGGCGGCCGAAGCGGACAGGGAACAGCAGATTCTGCGTGCTGAAGGTGAGGCGCAGGCGATTATTGCCGTGGCCGAAGCCAAAGCCCGAGCGCTGGAAGTGGTCGGTAATGTTGCCATTGAGGAAAGAGGTCAGAAAGCGATTCAGCTGGATCTGGCCAGTCAGGCCATCGCCGCGAAAGAGGCCATTGCCAGACAGTCTTCAGTGGTGCTGCTGAGCGATGAGAAAACCGGCGCCGCCAATGTCGTGGCTGAGGCGATGACGATTATCAATATGCTGAATAAAAACAAGCCCGGTGATGCTTCATGATCGAGTACATTCAATCGCACCAGTCCGGCTTCTGGATTACCGCGGGCTTTATCCTGCTGGCGGCGGAAGCGCTAGTGTTCGGCTTCGCCACCATCATCATCCTGTTCGCCGGCATCGGCGCGCTGATAACCGGCCTGCTGATGGCGGTGGGTGTGCTGCCCGAGACCTGGATAGCAGGCGTCTCCAGCTTCGGCCTCTCCACCGGAATAGTCAGCATGCTGCTGTGGAAACCGATGCGCCGATTGCAGAACGACAACGTCTCCCCCCAGAGTAACAGCAGCGATCTGATTGGCTATGAGTTCGTGCTGCAGGAAGATATCAGCCCGATGAAAACTGGCCATCACCGCTATTCCGGTATCGACTGGACCATTGAACTGGACCCGAGTGCAGCGACAGACAGCCTGTTAGCCGGACAGCGGGTGAGAGTGGTCTCGGTGGACGCGGGTATTTTTAGAGTGAAATCGGTTTGAGAAGTGCGGGTAGGTAAAAACATTCACCGCAGAGGCGCGGAGAAATTCCTGTTTGGTTATGAAATCTTATTCAGCGTTGCAAAAATTCGAACAAGTTCACATTAGCACCGTAGGTTGGGTTAGGCGTTTTTTGCCGTAACCCAACATTTGCAAACCCGTCGGGCTTCATAAAAAACATTCAGCCCAACCTACAATAGATTTTGATTTTCCTCTGCGTTCTCTGCGACCTCTGCGGTAAAAGGCTTTTAAAACATTCAAAGATTTTCTCTGCGGTGAACAAGGTTTGTTACATACGTTCAAATAAAAGCCAATAATGCTCAGGCCTCAAAGTCTCTGATCACGCCGGTGACTATGCCCAGAACCTGCACCTCTTCGTTCTTCAGTCGAATCGCTTCCATCTCCGGGTTGGCGGGTTGCAGGCGGATGCCGTCGGCTTCAATGTAGAATTTTTTCAGCGTCACCTGTTCGTCATTAATCAGCGCAACCACTGACTGGCCGTTTTCCGCCCATTCGCGTTTTTCCACGATAATAATGTCACCATCCTGAATGTTGTCGTCCACCATGGAGTGGCCGGTGACTCTCAGCGCGTAGGTGTTTTTGCGCACCATATTGGCGGGTATCTTGACGCGCTCGTTCTGCTCCACCCGTTCGATGGGCTGACCGGCTGTGATGCAGCCCAGCAGGGGGATTTCGAGCATTTCGATGGTTTCGATTTCAGCTTCATCGAGACCTTCGATCCAGGTGGGGCGCTGATGCTTGGGGATAAGTAGGCTTACATTTTTCATTGTTATTCAACTTTTATTGAAGAGTTAGAATTAAATATAGATGAATTGTTGAGCAAAAGTATAACGTTTACAAATAATTTTATAAATGAGAATGAGTCTGAATTTCTGGTATTGTTGGTCTGTGGCTAATAATTATAAGGAGAAACAACATGAATGATTTATTAAAAAATGATGATCTGGGAAAATTAATCCTGCGTCTAACCCTGGGAATTTTGATTCTGTTTCACGGTGTGGCAAAAATCCAGAGTCCCGCAACGCTTGAATTTATCATGGGTAGCCTGTCCAGTAACGGCTTGCCGTCCTTTCTCGCCTACGGCGTATTCATTGGTGAGGTACTGGCACCGCTGCTGATTATACTGGGCCTGTTTACGCGTTACAGCGCCATTTTAATTATCATCAACATGTTGTTTGCCGTTTTTCTGGTACACGCTGCGGAAATCTTTATGTTGTCCGAACACGGTGGCTGGCAGCTTGAGCTGCAGGGCTTCTATCTGTTTACGGCGCTGGCCGTGATTTTTCTGGGTAGCGGCAGATACGCTATTAAGCCGGATTAATTTTGCGAGGTAAAAACTCTGTCCCCCCGATGTTGGAGAAACAGGTTTTTACCTATCCGGGCTTCGCCTATTTGACGATCTTGCGCCAGCGTTTGTAGTCGGTTTCGGTGTTGATTAAATCCTGAATGGCAATCCCGATTTCATAAATACCTTCCTCATCGCTTTCATTGCACCAGCGCACTTTGCCGGACAGGAAGTAGGTATAGGGGTCATCTTTGAGCTTGGTGGATACATCAATGGTGCTGTCCGCAGGCAGTGGCGTTTTCAGCATAATGCGCAGGCCGGAGGCGGAGATATCGATGGTCGAACCCTTGATGGTTCTGCCGAGAAGCGCTGGGTTCTGGGAGGTAAAAACAATGGTCAGACTGAGCGCCTCTTTTTGGTTAAGGCGTTTGTCGGCTCGGCGGTTATGATGATCGGACATAGTTATAATTCTTTTTGTAGTGAAACTGTGTTTAAGTGTTTAAGTTTGTGCTCTACACAATAATATTGTCCCTGTTCAAATGAGCTTGTATCAGGTTGTTTATACACTATGAGCCAATATAAACAATACTTAAAGTAGGTTAGCTTAGCTTAGTTTATATAGATTGCGATAGCATCAAAAATATATCGCGACAAGGTTGTCCGCTAACTACTTCATTCTAAAGCTATTTTTGCAAAGAGCTGTCAGGCATATTTGCCATTCATGTTATTTTGTAATTGGGTTTCAATTAGTTATTGCAGTCGACATGTGTAAGCAGCATCAGTCCTGCTCAATTTCCCGCTTAAGGGCATTAGCCATCGCCCTTCCACTGACATAACGTTTTTCCGGGTTCTTCTGTAAGGCTTTATTAATGATACGTGTCGCACTGGCGGGTAAGTTCGTGCGCAGGTTTTTCACCGGAGCGTGTTTATCGTTGGCTATTTTATAGGCCAGATTAGCCAGACTGTCTGCACTGAACGGCAGTCGCCCGGTCAGCAGTTGATAAAAACTGATGCCCAGCGAATAGATATCCGCCCGGCCATCAACATGCGCGCCGGTGATCTGCTCCGGCGCCATATAAGAGGGGCTGCCCAGAAAGCTGCCGGTTTTGGTGTTAGCTGAATCGGTCAGGCGTGCTATGCCAAAGTCGGTGACTTTTATCTGTCTGCTTTCCGGGTGATAGATGATATTGCCGGGCTTGATGTCACGGTGAACGATGTTCTGTTGGTGGGCGTAATCCAGCGCCTGTGCAACCACCAGGATAATGCGATAGACCTCCTGCATTGGCAGCAGATTTTCCGCAGCTGTGTAATTCGATAAGGGCACGCCGGTAACGTAATCCATGGCAATAAAAGCAAGAATCGTCTTCTTCGCCGACATCGTAAACGGTGACAATGTCGCTATGGTTAAGCCGCGCCGCCGCCTCTGCTTCACGGAAAAATCGTGACTTCACCGTTTGGAGCTCTTTGGGTGAAAACTGCGTGTAGTCGAGCGTTTTAATCGCGACCTTGCGGTTTATCTTGGGATCAATGCCCCAGATAGACCACGCCCATCGCGCCCCGGCCTAATTCTTTTTCTATTTTATAGCGCCCGAATTCCGGCATTTCCATTTGTGACATGACCAGTGTCTTCTGCGACTGGTTTGGCAATGAGATTTGCGGCGATGACGAGGAAATGCCAATAATAGAACTGAGGCGTTTCTCTATATCCTTATAATTTTTTCGCCGGACATTTATTTCCGAATAAACTTGCAGCGCCTTATCATACTGCCGTTTGTGTTCAAAGCGCAGACCAATTTCGTACAGGTCTGACAGGACTTCATCATCGCCGTAACATTTCAACAGGCTGGTTAGCGCCGGCTCATAATCGCTTTTCTCGTATTGATAATGGCCGAGTTGAAACCATGCATTGTGCTGAGTTTGTAAAAGACCGTTTAAAATCTCCCTGCCGGACAGGTAAACATAAACCGCCAGCTGGCCGGTCAACATTAACAGAAATATGCTGATGGTGGGCCACCAGATACCCTTCATGATCAGCAGCACCGGCTGCACGGAAATCATTCCCATGATCAGAAATGCGCCGAGAAACAGTCCGCTCTGTTTCGAGAACAGCGGTAACAGCCACAGCAGGTAAACGGTCACTAGTGCCAGTAGCAGAGGCAGCATCCACCAGCTTTCGGTGGGTGTGTAGTAGGTCGCGCCAGTCTGCAAATTGCTGAGTGAATCCGCCAGGGTTTGAAGTTGCCGCTCATCCTGACCTATCAATATTATTTTATTGCGAAAGGTGGCATTGGATTTTGCCGCCGCGCTCTGAAGTGTCTGTATATTCAGGTCAGCGTGACGACCGGTCAGGGCTGAAAAGTAGCTGTACACTCGGCCCGAAAGGTCAGCAGGAATCTGTGAGTTATCCAGACTGATCAACCCGCTTTCGTTCAGGTGCAACTGCCGGCTGTTCTGGTAACGGCTGAATACCGCCAGGCTCAAATCGGGCAGGGACATACTTCTGGCCTCGTTGTACCAGATTACGGCCTGTTTTTTTGAACTGTCGGCATCAAATGGATAGACGCGATATGGCAGGCGGGTATTGGTTTGTCTGAAGGTACTTGTGGCGGGCAGAAACAGGGCGGGGATATACTGCCCCCAGCTATCCTGATAGAGCAGTGATTCAGTGTAGGGAATGTTTTTCTGCTGCGCCGGGGCGTTGCTGTATTAAGTCAGGAAGACACGCTGATGCTCAAGCATCCAGGCCAATTTGTTGCGTTCACCCTGCGTGGGTTGCCATTGTTTTTCTGCATCGTTATCTTCTTCAGTATCGGCAGAGGTGACCGCCTGACTTGCGGTGTCGGTATCCTCTTCGAGCGGAGCATAATCCATCTGTGGAAAATCATCGCTCAGCCAGACAATTTCAGCGGCATCGGCTTTTCTTAATTTACGCAACAGAAAACGAAACTCACGTATGCCCTGCGGCGTTTGCAGGCGCGCATCATCCAGCTTGATGATCTGAACGTCTTTAGAGGCTGCCTGAGCAGGCAGTAAATGACTGGCAAAGCGGAACATCTGTGTATCCAGCCAGAGAACATTGCTATTCTGAGACAGTAATAAAGTCATCATGAAACAGATGACTATGAATATCGAAAAATAGAGTCGACGATGCTTGTTCAATAATGAATCCGTTATGTGGTTCGGTCTTAAAACCTCCCTAGTATAGTTGAAGTATCTGTTTTTTCATCAGGACGGGTGCCGCGTAATGATGATGGTTAACGGATGCCGGCAACGCTATTCAGTGTGAAAATCAGGAAGAGCAGCTTACTGAAATTTTCTGCGCCCACTCGGGCGGGTGGCCGGCGTAATGTTCTAACGGGGTATGTTCATCAAACGGACTTTTCAGCAGTTCCAGCAGCACATCGATTTCAGAATAGTGCTGTTCATCAAGGGCTTTTCTGATCGCAATTTCCACCATGTAATTTCTTAAGATGTATTTCGGATTCACCAGCCGCATTCTGCGGCTGCGTTCTGCGCCATCAATATTTTCTTCCGCGATACGTTGTTCATATTTTTCCAGCCAGCCATCAAAGGCTTCGCGCTGGATAAACAGATCGCGGAGATTGTTTGTATAATCATCACCGGGCAGCTGGGACAGTCGGCGGAACAGCAGCGTGTAGTCCACCTGGTTGTCGTGCATCAGCGCCAGCAGTTCTGAGCATAAAGCCTGATCGCCCTTTCGCTCTTCATACAGGCCGAGTTTTTCACGCATCAAGGCGGAGTAACGTTCGACATAATAGTGGCGATATTTTTTCAGCTCGCTTTTGGCTTTTTCCACGGCACGGTCCGGGTCATCATCCAGCAGCGGTAACAGGGCCTGCGCCAAACAGCTGACATTAAATAGGCCGATGTCAGGCTGTTGGTCAAAGGCGTATCGGCCCTGATGGTCGGAGTGGTTGCAGATGAAATCGCGGTTGTACTGGTCGAGAAAACCATAAGGGCCGTAGTCCAGCGTCAGGCCCAGAATCGACATGTTGTCGGTGTTCATCACGCCATGCGCAAAACCCACCGCCTGCCACTGCGCGATCAGTTCAGCAGTGGATTTAATGGCTTCACTCAGTAGGGCAAGATAGGGTTCATCACGTTTTGCGAAATCAGGATGATGCTGTGCAATAACATGGTCGGCCAGCTGCCTGAGTTCATCAAAGCGCTGGTTGTAATACAGGTATTCAAACGAGCCAAAGCGCACATGGCTGGGTGCCATGCGCAGCAGCATCGCGCCGGTCTCAATCTGCTCGCGATAAACTTCATGGTCGCTGCCGAGAATACAGAGTGCGCGCGTCGTCGGTATGCCCAGCCCGTGCATGGCTTCGCTGCACAAATATTCGCGAATGGTCGAGCGCAACACCGCACGGCCATCACTGCCGCGCGAGTAAAGCGTCGGCCCGCCGCCCTTCACCTGCAAATCCCATTTCTCACCCGAATCGGTTTTGACCTCACCCAGAAGAATGGCTCGGCCATCACCCAGGCGCGGTACATACTGGCCAAACTGATGACCGGCGTAGCACATCGCCAGCGGATCAAAACCATCGAGATGTCCAGCACCACTGATGATGTCTGCAAAATCTTCTCGCTTCGATTCCTCAGGGTCGAGTTCAATCAGCTCAGCCGCGTCGGCATTGAAGCTGATGAGGTGCTGGTTGCTGAGGGGGATTGTCGTGTGGCGGCTGTAAAATATTTCGGGCAGACGGCTGTAGCTGTTTTCGAACTTCAGTTCTTCAAGTTTTTTCATGTGGCCATTGTGGACGGAAACCGGCTGTCATCAACCGGATATTCATGTGGAATTGGTGTTGTTTTTACAATAGTGGTGACTGATTTTTCGTCATTAAGTTCGAGCAGTTACAGGGTAGGCGGATTTTCGGTGCCAGCGCTGTGAAGTCTGACGTAATGCCCATGAACGCCACCGGTTTTTCTCAGCGTACCGAAGAGGCTGAATCAGAGGAGAGGCTTAAGCCGTTTTAAAACACCTGTACCTTATCGGCATTGATAGTCTGTTCGGCAAGTTCTTTCATGGTGCTGCGCCGGGCGCCTTCGATGATCTCTTCATCAGTAACGCCGCGCGCGTCCATGCAGGTGCCGCAGAGCAGTACCGTACCGTTACGCAATACCGCCTTGAGCATCAGCTCGATGCTATAAAAACCTTTTGGCACTTTCTGGTCGTGTTTGCGCAGCTCACGCCATCAGCTATTAAAAATACGGTGACGCTGGCATCGGCGGCAATCAGCGCCTTGGCCAGGCGCAGGCCGTTATAACTGCGCTCGTTACCATAGGGAGGTTCATTGATGATGATCAGGGTGTTCATAGTCATTCTCCGTCATGTCTGCTTCAGTCAGTTTTTATCAAGTTGCTGCAGTATCTATAACATGTATCTCATTGAGTAAACACGCCGTATAAACGGGGGAGTCACCGGGAAATATATACAGGTTTCATTTCAACGGGTTTCAAAAGCAGGGCTGGACTGGAGTCGATGCCGTTTCAGCCACCACAGGATGACCACCAGGGTGATCAAAATCGGCAGGAGCGCGCTCAGATTGAGCAGCGACCAGCCGAGGTAATGCACCAGCACCCCGGATAGCAGTGAGCTGGTCACTACCGTGCCGTAAACGATCAGATCATTCACCCCCTGGGTGATGCCGCGCTCGGTGGGGGTGTGGGTGAGCGTCAGCAGGTCGCTGCCGCCAACAAAAAGAAAATTCCAGCCGACGCCGAGTAGTACCAGTGCCAGCCAGTAATGAGACAGGGTCTGTCCGACAGCCGCAGTCAGGACCGAAATCACCAGTAACACGCAACCCGTAAGCAGGATTTTGCCCAGTCCAAAACGGGTGATCAGGAAACCGGTGAAGAAGGAGGGAGCGAACATGCCCAGTACATGCCACTGCATGATGAAGGAAATATCGGACATGGCGAAACCGGCGGCGCGCATGCCCAGCGGGGTGGCGCTCATCAGCATCACCATGACTGCATAGGCGACGGCACCGGCCAGCACGGCAACCCTGAAGTCGAGCTGAGCGGTGATGGCACGCAGGGGGCGGTGCGGCAGATCCGCGCCCGGTTCGCGGCTGGGTGGTACACGTAACATGCTCAGCAACAGCATCGCCAGCACAGACAATGCGGTGATGACGGCGTAGGGGCCTGCGTTCGGTACTGCAGGTAGCAGGTCCAGCGTGGCGCTGGCGTTCCACGGGCCGAGAAAGGCGGCAATCACACCGCCGGCCAGCACCAGCGAGATGGCGCGGCTGTGCCACTGCGGGCGCACCACATCGACCGCCGCAAAACGGTAATACATAGCAAAGCCCTGGTAGATTCCTAGTAGCAGACTGGCGAAGCAGAACAGCCAGAAGGAGGCGTTGGCGATGGCCAGCACACTGAGCGCGCCGCCGAGAAAGCCACCAAGGCTGGTGCCCAGCAGGAACCCGGTTCGCCGCCCGAACCGCTGCATGAACAGGGAAGCCGGCAGCGTTGACATCAGCGTGCCTAGCATCATCGCTGAAATGGGCAACGTGGCCAGCATTGAATCGGGCGCCAGTTCGCGTCCCACCAACCCGCTCAGGGTCATCACCGTGATCGCGGTGATATTGAACAGTGACTGGGCGATGGCCAGCAGCGCGATGTTGAAGCGTTCGCGCGGGAAGGCATTTGCTGGTGTTATGGGCATTCTGGTTTCCGTCTGGAGTTGGTAGCATCGGGCGCGCAGTTTTCTGTGCGCCGCGCCGGCGTTATTATTGCACAGGTTTTGTGCTTATTTATCGGCATCGCCCGTGTTCTGTTGCCTATTGCTGATGAAACCCTTGATGCGCAGCAGATCCCCGTCCAGCGCTGGCTGACCGTGCCACCACTGGTAATCCGGGGACTGGTGGAAGGCGCCGAGATAGACGTTGCGCAGGTGTTTTTTCGTCTGTTGCATGAGGCCGGTGAGCTCGGCATCGGCCGGTGCCTGATGTTCATTGGCATACTCACCAACCAGCTGCCGGGCCTCGCGAACTTTCATCCGGGCAATCTCGATCATGCTCACGGCATTGTCATTGAGCCGGTTAATGTAACTGATGCCATGGCAATCAAGGCAGCTGCCGGCAATGCGATCCATGTCCGTCTCTGCCGGCTTGAGCGGTTTGGCTTTTGCGGTTAAATGATTGCCATAGTGAAAATGGCAATAGGCGCAGCCCGGCGCCCGGTAGTTGGCTTCGCGTAGCGGCTGGTTCCAGTCATAATTTTTCTGCTCCAGCTGCATGATAATGCCGTGCTTGGAGGTGGCGTAACTGTGCACCACCGGCGATGTGCCGCCGCCGTGGCAGTCAACGCAGCTATCATTGCGCCGACTGCGAGCCGCCGCCCCCTGGTGATCACGGCCATGACAGCTGGTGCAGAGCGCCACCGGTTTGGTGGAGGCGTGAACGCTCTGTTGCCAGTCGGCCACCAGTGTGGGCTCGGTGGACTGGTGACAGGTGATGCACTCTTCGTGGCTGAAATCCCCCTGTACGGCCTCCCGGCTTTCTGCGTAGGAGAATGGCAGCAGACAGGTCAGCAGAAATAATGGGCGCAGCATCAGTTATGCTCCCGGTTGTATTCGGTGTATTCGCCTTTCAACCAGATGTTTTCCGGATCGGTTTTATCCGCCTCGGTTTTGCCGGCGGCGCGGATGTTTGTGACTTTCCGCCTGATATCCTCAAGCTGTTGATCCATGGCCTTATGGCCCTTGTTGATGAACGAAACATCGCCATGCGCCGAGCCTTTATAAGCACCGAGGTTACTGAAATACCACATATCAAAATAGTCACGCTCGATCGGCGAGACGTTATAAAAAGCCGAAGCCTGACCTTCAAAGAAGCCGATGCGCTCGCGTTGCAGCAAGGTATGCGCGTCATCACCGGGATAGGGCGGGCGCTGATGAATCGAGGGCGACAGCAGATCATCGGAGCGCAGGCCTTTTAACAGGGCTTCGGCTTCATCCAGTTTGCTCCACGCCTGCTTGCGTTCCCGGTCCATGGCGCTCAGTTGTTGTGCCGACCACTCGGCTTCGTGGCAATCGCTGCACAGTTCGATCCACTGCTGGCGTTTGACGACATTGCCGGAACTGAGCGGGTTGATCTGCTTGATGCCGAATTTCCAGATGGACTTGTCCGCCACCTGATGCTTGCCTTCGCTCATGTGACAGTAGGCGCAGGTGGGTGCAGGATAATTGCCTTTCTGCAGGGGTTTGGACCAGTCCCAGTCCTGGCCCTCATTCAGATAAAGCTGGCCGTGGGCGGAGTTGAAATAGGTCTCATCGTCCGGGTGCGGCGGGCCGCTGTGGCAGGTGATGCAGGCTTCCGGCCGGCGCGCTTCGGCGGCGCTGAATTTGTGCCGGCTGTGGCAGGAGTCGCATTTGGTCGCCACCGAATGGCATTGCAAACAGGCGGTAACTTCGGCCTTGGGTTTATCGACAAAATGTTTGGCGTCCAGCGCCCGCTCCATGGCCAGGGCGTGGCTGGGAAAGCCGTAGCGTTTTTCATCCATGAACTGATCGTGCTGGGTGGCATGGCAGGTGGCGCAAATATCCGGCGTCGGCAGGTGCAGGTTCTGATGGTCACTGCCGTGGCAGGCGCTGCAATAGACTTTGGGTTCGGCCTGCGCATGGCGTGAAGCCTGCCAGTCCTTGACGATGCCGGGGCTCATATCACGATGGCAGGCGACACACTCTTCGCCCTCGAATTCACCCACTACCGTATCCACCGACTGGTAAAAATCATCCGGATTCCAGTAGCCGAAAACCGCTTCCGGCAACCAGTCGCGTGAATACAGGCCGGCGCCGTCGCCGCTCTTGCTCCAGTCTACATACCAGAAACCGGCGGGAATCAGGATGCTGAGGATGAGCAGGGTGATCCAGATATAGGCCAGACGCATGGTTATTTCAATCCTGTGTGGTGTTTTTTATTGTGGCCGATGCGCCAGCGTAGCAGGCCGATGAATACCAGTAGTAGAAAGGGCCCCAGCGCCAGCGCTATCGACTTAAACCAGCTGCTGTGCACAGTCGGCGCGGGCGCGAGCCGGGGTTCGGCTAATGCGGTGCCGGCCGCATGTCCGGTTTGCAGATAAAGCTGGATCTGCATCAGGCTGTCCGCCGAAGGCGCGTCGTAACGCATGATCTGCATGTTGCGCTGCATGCGTTTGATAACCTCTGACCATTCGCTGACGCTGTGCTGAGCCGGGTCCGGCAGGGCATGGCAGGCGCTGCAATGTTGCGTAAAGGTACTCGCGCCCAGTCCCTCGGGTGTGGTGCTCAGGGGGTGCAGGCTGTGGCGATTTAGATAATCGACCAGCTGCCGGTATTCGGCTGGCGTCGGCATCTTGACGTTGCCCAGCAGGCCGCCAAAGCGGTTGGCCACCGCCATCAGGGTGTTCATTCGCTCCAGCACCTCTGGCCACTCTTCAAGGGTATGCCGACCCGGCCCCGGCAGTTCATGGCACTGCGTGCAGTAATTCTGTAATGCCAGCGCACCGGCACTTTCCGCCTCCGGCAGTTGCGCAAGCGGCATCCCCGGCGGCATCACTTCCGGGTAGAGCGCGCACATATCCAGCCCGCCAAAGCTGTGGCTGGCCTGCGCTGCCGTGGCGGTCATGCTCAGCAACATAATTAGCGACAGCTTTCGCATGCTGCGGCACTGCTGGTCGCATCGGCCACGGTGACCGGGCCGGTGAGAGCGTGAGGGGATTTGAATGCAGTTTTGAATTTAGGGGCCCATTGTCGCCAGGGCTGAAAATCTTTGAGTATGGCCTCGGCGGCGCGGCGACCGGCTGAAATAGCCGTCACCACCAGTTCCGGCCCCAGCGTGTTATCGCCGCCGGCATAGATCTGCGGATGGCGGGTGCGGCCATGAGTATCGACATGGATAGCGCCTACAGAATCGGTGGTGACGCCCAGTCGCCCCATCCAGTCATCGGCCTGTGTGACCTGGCCCACCGCCAGAATGAGCTGGTCGCAGGTGATACAGGGGCGATCATCGCCGGTGGTTTTGAACTGCACCGCCACCACCTGCTGCTTGCCGATGACATGAATCGGGCTGTGTTCGAACTGAAAAACAACACCTTCATCGCATGCCGTCTGCTGCTCTTTCGGCGAGGCGCGCATCGCCTGTGCAGCGCCGCGATAGGCCAGCGTGACTTTGGCTGCACCCTGACGGATAGCGGCGCGAGCGCAGTCCATGGCGCTGTCGCCACCGCCGATCACCAGCACTTCTTTATTGGTGAGGGCGCTGCTGTCCATCTGTTGATTGACTGCGGCCAGATAAGTAATGGCATCGGTGACGCCGGCCAGATTTTGATTCGGCAGATTCAGATCGCGGGAGGTCTGCGCCCCCGTCGCCAGAAACAGCGCGTCGTGATCGAGCAGTAGCTGTTGCAGTCGGGGCTCATCGACATCCGTACCCAGATGAAAAACCACGCCCTGTTGCAGCAACTGCTGCTGACGGCGCTCCAGCAGGTTCCGATCCAGCTTGAAGGTCGGCACGCCCGAGGCCAGCAGGCCGCCGATGCGATCCAGTCGATCATAAACATTCACTCTGAGGCCGATGCGGCTGAGTTCATCGGCGCAGGTCAGCCCCGCCGGGCCGGCACCGATGATGGCCACGCTGCGGTGTTGATGCTGTTTTGAAGGCGTGTCCTGCTGATGTGGTCGCCAGCCACGCTTGAAGGCCTCGGTGACCAGAAAGCGCTCAGCCGCGCCGATGGTGACCGCGCCGCCAGGTTCTTTGGCCTTGGTGCAGGCGCCTTCGCATAAGCGGTGTTGCGGGCACAGCGTGCCACAGATTTCCGGGAAGTTGCTGGTGCTGTGGGCCAGCTCTGCCGCCTGTTCGATGTTGCCTTTGGCCAGTGCTTCCAGCCACTCCGGGATACGGTTTTGCAGCGGGCAGGCATTGATGCAGCTGGGCATGCCGCAGTCCAGACAGCGGCTGGCCTGAGCCTGGATCTCGGCCAGCGTTGGCGACAGCGTAATCTCTGCCCAATCCTGAACGCGCTGTTCAGCCGTGCGAACTGGCGCTTCCTCGCGCATCACCGGCGCCACCGTTTTGCGTTTCATCAGGTGGCTGGCATTCTGCACCAGCGACTTATTGAACAGGTTGCGCACATCGCGAATCTCCAGCGCATCAGTCGGGCAGGAGACCACACAACGGGCGCAGCCCATGCAATCTTCCAGCCCGGTGATCTGGCCACTGGCCCTGCCCTGAGTCCAAACCGGGATGCCCATGTCGCATACCTGTTCGCAGCGCTGGCAGTCGATGCATTTATCCTGATCCATTTTGACGCGAAAAAACCCGGCATGGTTGAGCAGGCCGAAAGTGGCGCCGTAGGGGCAGAGATAGCGGCAGTAGAAGCGGTTGCCGACCAGCGGCGCAATATAGAAGCTGCCGAAGTAGGTGAGCGCCACCATGGCATAAAAGCCGCCGACGAAACTCACCGTCCACGAGCTGGGCGGGAACTGAGTGACAATCATGACGCCGACATAATAGATGAAGAAAAACCATTTGCTGTGGCGCAGCGCCCGGCCCCAGCTGGAGCGCACGGTGCGGTCACGAAAGGCGAAACCGACAGTTTCGCGGATGCCGACACAGGGGCAGTTGAAGCCGCAGATGATGCGCCGTCCGAACAGAAACACCAGACCGAGAATCAGGAAAAAGCTCACCGTACCCGGCACATGCAGGGAAGGGAATACCGGCTGCGACCAGAGGAAACCCACATAGGGTTCGTAGAAGGGGTAGAGCCAGGGCACCAGCCACCAGAACGCGGTGACCATGCCGACCAGAATGATCAGGCGTTTGCGGGTATAGCTGTTTTTCTCGGCAACGATGCGCCAGATGCCAAAGCCCAGAATAATGCCGTATTCAGTATAGCGATTCAGCCAGATGGGGTTCTCAAACCACATCAGCCAGGTTTCGTTGAGCCAGCCGACGAACGCCAGCGTGAAGGCGGCCATGCTGAGCAACTGGATAGCGATGCTGTAACGTGCGGGCATCAGATCCTGGGTGTTCGCCGAGTTCGATCGCGGCATGTGGTAAACAGGATAGTCGTTGCTCATAGCCATAATCAATGCTCCTAGAACACCATCACCTGATCGCTGTCTTTGACCCAGGCCGCCAGTGCTTTCATCGAGCCGCGCTCGATACCGGGAATCATGGTGGCTTCATCAATGGCGCAATCGTTCAGGGACATGCCGCAGGCGCGCACCTCGAGGCCGCACTCCATCAGCTCGGCCAGCAGCTCTTCCAGATTCACCGCGCCTGCGGGTGGCTGCTGGTTAATGCGGCCGACCTCAACACCATTATCCAGCAGGTGTACGCGCACCACCATGTCTTCAGTCAGGGCGGCGCCGGCAAAACGCAACGCGTGCCAGGCCTTGTTGTCGGCTTGATAGGGGGCGTTTTGAATAACGACAGTGACGGTACTCATTATGAAAACTCCTGGATTAGTTGCTGGATTAATATGTAACTGGCGACCAGTAACAGGAAGATGCCAAAGCCTTTTTTCAGCAGGGCAGCGGGCAGGCGATGCGCCAGATGGCTGCCGGCCAGACTGCCGACGATAGCGATCAGGGTAAAGGTAGCCATGAGCGAATAGTCGATCGCCACCGCGCCGGCATAGCCAGCAAAACCGGCCACCGATTTCAGGGTGACGATGCCCAGCGATGTGCCTACCGCCTGTTTCATGGGCAGGCCGGATAGCAGGACCAGTGCCGGCACAATCAGAAAGCCGCCGCCAACACCCACCAGCCCGGTGAGTACGCCGATGGCAATGCCGTGAACAGCAATTTCACGGTAATTCAGGTCATCGCAAAAACCGTCTGCGCATTCGGTACTGGCGGCGCCGACCGATTTGTGCAGAGCGACCGGTTTGAGCATTCTCCAGGCGGCGAGGTACATTACCAGCGCGAACAGGGTGAGCTGGATAAAGACCGGGGTGATTACGCCCAGACGCGCACCGGCATAGGTGCCGAGTACGCCAAACAGACCAAAAACAAGGGTGACCTTCATGTTGACGTTGCCGCGATGCCAGTGCTGTAGCGCAGTGATGCCGGCGGTAATGGCGACAATGCCCAGGCTCATGGCGATGGCCGATTTGGGCTCGACATCCAGCAGGTAAAGCAGTGCCGGCACGGTAACGATGGAACCACCACTACCGAAAATGCCGAGTAACACACCGGTCATAATACCGGCCACAATGACAGCGAAAGACATGTTAAATACTCACTATTGATTAATGGGATAACCCTGTTTATTCCAGTCGACCATGCCCATCTTCACCACGTGCACATCGGCAAAGCCGTGCTGCGCCAGCAGCTGCGCCGCCTGCGAGGACATTTTGTCGGTGCGGCAGATGGTGAGCACCGGCTGTTCCAGATAACCGCCCAGTTCATCCAGGCGCTGCGGCAGTTCGTTGAGCGGAATGTGGGTGGCCTCGGCAATGTGGCCGAGATCGCCGTGGTAACCCTCTTCAGGGCGCACATCCAGCAGCAGCAGTTTTTCGCCGGTATCCAGCCGCTGCTTGAGCTGCTCGGTGCTGACCATGGGTTTGCGGCGCAGCATGGCGATCAGCCGGGGCAAAAAGCCCACCACAGCCAGCAGGGCGATGGCCAGCAGGATCTTCTGGATCATGCCTTCACCACCGGCGATGGCCTCCTTACCGGCGTAACCCAGATAGGTGTAGGCGATGGCACCGGGCAGCATGCAGACATAGGTGGCGATGCTGTACTGGGCGAAACTGATGCGGGTCAGGCCCAGCGCGTAGTTCAGCAGGTTGAACGGGAACAGCGGCACCAGCCGGGTGAAAGCGACAAAGCGCCAGCCCTCGTTTTCCACACCGGAGACCAGCTGTTTCATTTTGCCGCCGGTCTGAGCATCCATTTTTTTGGCCACCCAGTCGGCGGCCAGATAGCGCGCCACCAGAAATGAGAGCATGGCGCCCACCGTGGCGGCGGTTAGATTATAAAAAGTACCCCAGTAAGGTCCGAACAGGGCGCCGCCGAGCAGGGTAAGTAGTGAGCCGGGCAGGAAAAAAACCGCACCCAGCGCGTAGATCACCATGAACAAAATCGGCGCGGCACCACCGGCGCTCTGAATCCACTGTTCCAGTGCGTCGGCATTGATCTGATCCCGGTACATCACGACAATGGCAATGCCAGTGAGCAGTATCAGTGCCAGTAGCAGTTTGGTAGTCGTATTTTTCATTATTTGTTGTCCTCAGAATCGTCCTCGGAATCTTCTGTCCACTGACGGCGGTTAATGGTGTAACCGCTCACCTTGCCGGTAAAAGGCATGACCAGCAGGCCGGTGATCCAGGAGGACTGTCTGGTTGTGCGGAAATTTCTGATGCCGATGGTCATGCCCAGATGGCCCGCGCGCGGCTGGTCGCGGTAGGTGCCGAGCAGACGATCCCACCAGCTCAGGTTGAAACCGAAATTGCTGTTGGTCTCATCATCTTCAATGGAGTGGTGCACGCGGTGCATGTCCGGAGTGACGACGAACCAGCGCAGGAACCTGTCCAGCGCCGGTGGCAGTCCGACATTGCCGTGGTTGAACATGGACATGGCGTTGAGCACTACTTCAAAAATGACGACCGCCACTACGGGTGCACCGATGACTACAATGGTGGCGAACTTGATCACCATCGACAGCAGAATCTCAATTGGATGAAAGCGCGCGCCGGTGGTCAGGTCAAAATCCAGATCGGCATGGTGCACCCGGTGCAGTCGCCACAGCGCAGGTACAGCGTGCACCATGACATGCTGCAAATAGATGATCAGATCCATTATCACCACCGAGAGGATGATGGTCACGGCCAGCGGCAACTGGAAATAGTTAAACAGCCCCCAGCCCTGTTGGCTGACGAAGGCGGCCATGCCCACTGCGGCGGCAGGAAAAATCAGACGCAATAGAATAGTGTTAAAAAATACCAGTCCCAGATTATTGCCCCAACGCAGAGCCTTGGAAACCGTTAGTGCACGTTTGGGGGCGAGCACTTCCCAGAGTGCCATGATCGCCAGCACGCCCAGAAAAAAACTCAGACGGATGGTTTGTTCGTGTTGGGCAATTGAGTTAATCAGGTTCATGGAAGTCTTCTCCGGCGGTACTTGTGAAAGCCGACAATCAGGTTATGATAATATCTGCATAAAGTATTCAATTAATCTCTTGAATAGTAGAATAGAGGAAGTAACATAATATGTCAAGCGGAAATTTCGAACACGCTCTTTTTTCCCAGTTTGCCCGGGTGGGTAAGACAATGAGTAGTGTTAATCATCTGGAGCTGCTGGAGTTTCTGGCCCAGGGTGAATGCAGTGTCGACGAACTGGCGAAAGTCGCCGGCAGAAAACAGAGACTTAAAGTCTATTACAGCCTGGGCAACGATGATGTCATCACCCTGTTCCATGCCCTGCACAAAGTCGCCAGAGTAAAGCAAAAAAGCCTGAAAGCGCGAGGACTGGAAGAGGGTTTCACGGAATGGAAAATAGCCGGATTGCTGGTGGAGCGTTAGCTGTAAGCAAAAAGTTTTTTGGCAGGGAAGGGGTAAAGGCAAAAACCAAAGCATTCACCGCAGAGGCGCAGAGGGCGCAGAGAAAACCTAATTCTTAATAGTTTGTGCAAAGCACAAATAAAACCTCTGCGTTCTTTGCGTCCTCTGCGGTGAAAGATTTGACATTTATCATCAAGAAAGTAGGCATGCGTACGATTATGCTGCGCTAATCGTACCTACGGGCTCTGATTTTTATTTATCTCTTCCCTGAATAGAAAAACCCCCCCGCAGACACTCGTCTGCGAGGGGTTTTTATTTGCTTAATGACGGCTGTTATTTGCCGCAGTTTGAGCTTGCAGCCAGATCCATCAGGGCATCTTTCTTATCACCTTTGATACCTAGATCCCTGGCGGCATGTGCTACACAGGAAACATATTTACCATGGTTTTTAGCGGACTGACAATCACATGACTCGGTTACTTCATGCTTGATGATCCATAGTGAATCATTGTTATTATGTGCACTGGGGTGTTGAACATTAACGTAGAAAGTCATTGGGTCGCGTGGATCGGCTTTGAAACCGGTTGGTTCTGAGCCGTATTTACCCAGTCCAGCGAACAATGCAACGTGTTCAGCAACACCATTCTTGTCAGCATCAACCGCCTGCCATATATCACCGGGGTTTTCGTCTTCGATGATGTAAATGTTACCCGCCGCATCCGTTGCCAGGTTATCAGGATCATCCAGACCATAAGATGAATCATTGCTACCGGCACCTACCGGGTAATTGCCAAGCAGATCAGGTGTGACAGCGTTGTTCATGAATTCACGAACCATGGCAGTCTCATCAGATAACAGCTCGATACCATAAACGATGTTTTCACTGGTTGTAGCAAACAGCAGGTATTCGTTACCGTTGGCTATTGTCATGGTCACATCTTCAGGTCGACCGTATGGTGTGCCGTTGATTTCGTCTGTAGCAGCACGGCCACCACGATTAGTAAAATCAAACGGGTTAGCAGTGATGCCAGGCGCGGCAGCGGTGCCGGAGGCATCTGTCAGCGCAACCCATGTGGCATAACCTGTACGAGTATCAGCCGGATTATAATTGGCACTGGCATCACCGGTGAAGGCATCCACTGACAATACAAAAGTCTGACCTTGTGTGTATATACCCGCAACAGAAGGTACAAACTTGTAAATAGACCCTGAATTGTTTTCATCGACAAAGTACAGATTACCGGCCTTGTCAAATTTCAGGCCTTCATGGGAAATCGAAGGAATATTACTTAGCCATGTCCACTGTGCATCAATAGCACTTGTTGCTGTAGTAGGGTTAGCCAGTTCGAAGATACGGCCGCCACCTGCCCATTCTTCAGCAGTCAGTAAGGTGCCTGTGGGTGTAACCGTGGCAGGATCAAGACCACCAAAGTTATCGTTCGTGTGATCCCAACCATCAGTAGGGTCGGTATCGTAGTCTGATCCGGGAATACCCTGTAAAAGAACGGCTGCTTCACCAGTATCACGATTTAAACGTGTTACGCCGGCGCCATCACCAACCTCGTGTGGAATATAAATAAATTCAGCATTCTGACCGCCGAAGTCCAGCATGTCCCAGTTACCGAAAGTCGCCGGGTATGTCTCACCTTTTGCAGCAAAATCAGCAGCAAGGGTTTCGCGACTGGCTACGAAAGACTGTGAGAAGTTCTCAGGAATAGTGAAGGGGTTATTGTTGTATGAGTCAGCATCTGTGTTTGTATTTGGTGCGGACAGTGGCTCAAAAAAAGTACCGGCATTTACAGAGCAGGATACGGTTGCGGTTACTGCAGCTATTAGAAGTTTTTTTGATATCATTTTTACATTCTCCATTTAGAATGAGGGTTAATAAATACAGCGTGTGTATTATTTCTAACCAGTCTTTCAGTTTTATTATGAATTGGTGATAGTTTTATTACAGTTTTATTTGCCATGAGAAATCATTGGCTTAGACTGATATTTTTTCAGAAAATAATAACTGCGCTGTGGCTTCAGATATCGGGGAGGGGTGAATATGATTGCATGTAATAAAGACAAATAAGGGAAATGGACAAAGCATCAATCCAGACGATTTTTCATGACGTGCTGGTATTCGCGGATGCGTTGTACATAGCGGATGGGTTCGGTGCCGCGGGCGTAACCGTATTTGAGATCCTTGTAGTATTTTTTTTTGGCCAGCAGTGGTAGTACCTGCTTGATGTCACGCCAGTGATGCGGGCTGAGGCCCTGCTTTCTGGCCAGTGTCTGGGCATCGTGCATGTGGGCGCGGCCGACATTGTAGGCGGCCAATGCCAGCCAGATGCGATCCTCGCCGGTGACTTCGTCAGAGAAGCGGTTCATCATCCGAGACAGATAATCGGCGCCGCCGAAGATACTCTGTTTCGGGTCGAGGCGGTTTTCTACGCCCACGGCTCTGGCGGTGTTGAGGGTCAGCATCATAATGCCGCGTACTCCGGTTGGAGATATTGCTTTCGCATTCCAGTGTGATTCCTGATAACCCTGCGCGGCGAGAACAGTGTAGGGAACATTGTATTTTTCGGCGGCCAATTTGAAATATTCCTGATACTGAGGAAAGCGATCATCAATGCGGCGGAGGTAAGTCTGAATGTCGACATAGTCGAAGGCTTCGAAAAAACCGTAGTAGCGTTCCAGCAGACTGGCGAGGTGATCGTTGTCGTGAAATTGCTGAAGCCATTTGCTTACTTCCGCCTGCAGCGATTTGCTCTGCTGTGGCATCGCCCACCCAAGTGACTGCGATTTTGAAAGGTTCATGGGTGCAATCAACTCCGGAAAATAGCGACGGTTGATGTCAACGATGTTGGAGTCGGCCACGGTGCAGTCCAGCTTCCTTTCCCAGACATCCTGCATCAGCTGTTCGGTGGTCTTGTCTTCGGTCTCTGCCCACGCCAGTTCCGGATACTGGGTAAGTTTCAGTGTTTGCAGGCGGCGGGCGTAACTACTATCGGCCAGCACTTTAATATTTAGCCCAATCAGCGATTCCACCTCCTCGGGTTGCACATTATCACGACGGCAAACCACCTGCTGAGTCACATCCTGATAGGCGGTACCGAAGCGAAAGCGCTGCTTACGTTCATCAAAAATAGTGAGCCCGGCCGCCGCAAGATCACCTTCACCCTGCATAAGCGCATCCAGAATCTCTGGAACCGTCTCCTTAATGCGAAACTCCGTCTTAACCCCGAGATAAGCGGCAAAGGCTTCGGCCATATCGTGTTCGATACCCGTCGACTCGCCATCACGTCCGATATACCAGGTGGTTGGGGCATTGCGAGTGAGAACGATCAATGTGCCGGATTCCTTAATGGCAGAGAGATCACGCGCCGAGCCGGCGGGTTGATCGTCGCAGCCGGCCAGTGCGAATAGCGTTATCAGAAAAGTTAAAGAGCGACGATAGTGAAACATATAACAGAGTCCTGTTCTGAGCATAGGGTTGAATAGGGGGCATTCTACGCGTGCAGCAAGCGCCTATCCAATCGGGTTTATGAATGGGGTCTTAGTTAAGGCTGTTATACGGGTTATTTGGCAGGGAAAGGGATAAAAGCAAAAGCATTCACCGCAGAGGCGCAGAGGGCGCAGAGGTTTTAATTGTGCTTCGCACAAACTATTAAGAATTAGGTTTTCTCTGCGCTCTCTGCGCCTCTGCGGTGAATAGCTTTAAACCAAAACCCCAATCCAGATAATCACTGCCATAGTAATCGCCACAAAAACCGCCGATGAGCCCATGTCTTTGGCGCGGCCGGATAGTTCGTGGGGGGCGTCGCTGATGCGGTCGACGACGGTTTCGATGGCGGAGTTGAGTAATTCGATGAGCATGATAAATAACAGGCTGCTGATCAGAATCACTTTGTCTAACAGGGTTTCACCGAGATAGAGGGCGACGGGGGTGAGTGCGATGCACAGCCACAGTTCCTGGCGAAAGGCGGCTTCGTTTTTGTAGGCGGCCATGAAGCCCAGCCAGGAATAACCTGCGGCATTGATGATTCGGGTGAGGCCTGTTGCACCGGCTTTTGCCATGATAGGTCTCCTTTTATTTTGAAGAATGTAGTGAGTCATTTAACTGTTGCAGACGCTCGATGGTGCCGACGTCGGTCCAGGCGTTCTGGTATAACTCGCCGCTGACTTTTTGCCGGGCGATTTTTTCTTTCAGGATCGGCGCGAGTGCGGCAACGCCTTCGGGGTAGTCGGCGAAAAACGGTTGGCTGTAAACGCCGATACCGCTGTAGGTGTAAAGCGGCTGACCGTTATTTTGCAGGTAGCCGTTTTCTAGTGCGAAATCGCCGCTGCTGTTGTGATCGGGATTTTCAACCATAACCAGATGTGCTTCGCTATTTAGTTCCAGATGAGTTAATTTCTCGAAATCGTAATCGGTGTAGATGTCGCCGTTGATGATTAAAAAACTCTCGCCGAGCAGGGGCAGGGCCTTGATGATGCCGCCGGCGGTTTCCAGCGCTTGCGCGCCTTCGTCGGAGTAATGAATGTTCAATCCGAATTTTTCACCGTTGCCGAGGCTTTGTTGTATCTGCTCACCCAGCCAGGCGATATTGATGATGACATCGTCAATGCCTGCACGTTTGAGTTTGTATAGATGATGTTCGATGAGGCTGTGCGCGCCGACTTTGAGCAGAGGTTTGGGCGTGTGGTCGGTGAGCGGGCGCAGGCGTTCACCGCGACCGGCGGCCAGGATCATCGCTTTCATGGTTGCTCAACTTTGGGGTGATGCAGTACGGTCTGTTCCAGCAGCTGTTGCAGCGGCGCGAGTTCTTCATAGCGGGCGCAGGCGTTGAGTACGTATTTCAAAGTCAGCGGCAGGTCGTTGAGATACTGCGTCTTGCCGTCGCGATAGTTGAGGCGGGCAAAGATGCCGAGCACTTTGAGGTGGCGTTGTACGCCCATAAAATCGAACCACCGGATAAACTGCGGCAGTTGTAGTTCATATTGATGGGCGACTCTGGATTTTAGAAAATAATCGTGCAGCCAATGTTCAATTTTTTCACGCGGCCATTCGATGTAACAGTCTTTCAGCAGAGAAACCAGATCGTAGCTGCACGGGCCGACGACTGCATCCTGATAATCGATGACGCCGGGGTTGTCGTGCGCGGTGAGCATTAAATTGCGTGAATGGTAATCGCGGTGTACAAACACCTGTGGCTGCTCCAGCGCGCTCGCAATCAGCAGATCGAACATGGCATCGAGGCTGGCGCTCTGCTGCGCATCGAGCTGCACACCAAGGTGGCGATTCAGATACCAGTCTTCAAACAGCTGCATTTCATCGCGCAGGCGCGGTGCATCATAGACGGGCAGTTCGTGTAGGGCCTCGTCCTTGATATTCTGCATGCGCACCAGCGCGGTAATGGCGTCGCTGTACAGCGTTTCGGCGTGCTGGTCGTTGAGGTGGTTGAGATAAGGCTGATCGCCCAGATCGGTGAGCAGCAAAAAACCCTGCGCACTATCTTGCGCAAGAATCTCCGGTGCGTTGACGCCTGCGCTGCGCAGTATTTGGGTTACCCGAATGAACGGCTCGCAGTCTTCCTGCTCGGGGGGTGCATCCATAACGATAAAAGAGCGCCCCGAGTTTTCATCGCGGGTGCGGAAATAACGGCGGAAGCTGGCATCGGCCGAGGCGGGCGTAATCGCTGAAAAGCGGTAGCCGGAAAGCGTGCCCAGCCAGTGCTGCAATAATTGTTTGCGATCCAGGTCGCTATTTTTCGATGAAGGATTCAATGTACTGTGAGTTGTGTTTAAAATGTTGGCGCTAATTCTAGCAGTTGTTAATACATTAA
>JAQICG010000303.1 GCA_027858635.1 Gammaproteobacteria bacterium
TGAGAATACATCCGTGTACGCTCGGCAGCAGCATCCCTGCTGCTGACGGTCTTGATTGAAGGGTATCCTTTCCATACGCCTTGTTAGTAACTAGGTATTATCAGTGGTTCTTTCACGCCATCGCATGAAATACAGAAGCGTTTTTAATCCACCCTATACAACCTGCCTCAGCATCTAACTCTGGTTCCGGCAATTCGTCAGGGAAAGCAAATTGAGGCAGGTCAGCAGGGACTTTGATCCAGCCGATACGTTGGCAACGTTGGATGCTGAGAGTACAGAATATATCCTGTATTTTGTTTGCCCTTCGGGTCAGCCATAAAACGGCTGTTTAATTTTTCTCCAAGCAAAATTAGTCGCTCTTCGAGCCGCACTGCGTGCGTTCAAAATGCTCACGGCATTTTAGTGCGGCCTCTGCGGTGAACTCTTTTATTTTAACTAATTATAGAATTATAAAAAAAGATATCAGCGCTCTTCTGATTTCATCCCGCTTCCCAGCCAATTCAATTCAAACAACTCATCGCGGCGGTCTCTGGAGTTGGTGACTGACCCCTCATGTCTAAGCTGTACCAGCTTGTCCAGATCAAGGTCAGCGATCAGTGCCATTTCGGTATTCGGTGTGCTTTCCGCCATGATCGCATCGTGAGGAAAGGCAAAGTCTGAGGGTGAATAGACAGCTGATTGTGCATATTGAATATCCACATTTTCGACCTGGGGCAGGTTGCCTACACTGCCGCCGATAGCGACATAACATTCGTTTTCGATGGCTCTTGCCTGGGCGCAGCGTTGTACGCGTAGGAAACCATTTTTTGTATCCGTCCAGAAAGGTACGAACAGTATTTCCATTTCCTGTTTTGCCAGCAGTCGTGAAAGCTCGGGGAACTCGACGTCGTAACAGATCAGTATGCCAATGCGGCCGGCATCGGTATCAAACACCTGCAAGCTATCGCCACCTTCAATGACCCAATCTCGCCGTTCATGCGGGGTGATGTGGATTTTTGGCTGCACATCTACGGTGCCATCACGCCGACACAGGTATGCGTTGTTGTATAAATTATCACCGGACATGGCGGGCATACTGCCGGCAATAATGTTGATGTTATAAGTCACTGCAAATTGCGAAATCGCTTCGACGATTCGATCAGAAAAGGTGGCAAGAAAACGTATGGCATCGTACTGGTTATGCTGATCACCGATGCCCATCAGCGGCACATTAAAAAATTCCGGGAACAGAACAAAGTCCGCTTTGTAGGCCGACATGGAATCGACAAAGTATTCCACCTGATTCAGCCATGTCTCAAATGAATCGGTAAGCCGCATCTGCCATTGCACGATGCCGACGCGCACTACTGTTTTTCGTATAGAATCCGCGGCGCCGGTTTCCGGCTCATAGAGGATATTATTCCACTCAAGCAGGGTGGCATAGCCCAGTGACATTTTGTCTTCCGGCATGTAGCCTTTCATTAAGCGTTTTACTTCAAAATCATTGGCCAGCTGGAAACTGAGAATAGGGTCGTGGATTTCTCTGCGACGCACGGCTTCGATATAATCGGCAGGCTCAATCTCTGCATGCTCGTGATACTTTATAATTCGGCCACCCGCCAGAATGGCGCGCAGATTGAAATTTCGGCAAAGCTCCTTGCGCGCATCATACAACCTTCGACCCAGCCGTAAGTCACGGTACTCCTTACTGACAAACATATCCATGCCGTAAAGTGCATCACCTTTTTCATCATGCTTAATACGATCGCGTCGGCCGATCAGGTCATCATAGGTATGGGTAAGACTGAAGCGCTCATAACTGCACATCACAGTGAGCGCGACTGCGACGACTTTACCGTTGTCTTCGATTACTATCTGGCCTTCGGGAAAATCCTTGATCAGTGCAAATAACGAACTCTGAGACCAGGCGCCACCGATGTCAGCGTAAATTTCTTCCATTAATTTGGATACCGGCGGATAATCTTCTTTTTCAAGATTGCGGAGTTTAAGATGAAGGTCTGACGGGTTTTTGGTGTTCATGATGTTGTTTTACAAATTAAGAAGGAGGGAGAGATTAAATTTTGAGCCGTACTATAACAGTTAATGTCGTCAGCCATAAAACGGGGCTTATTTTTGCTACCGGCTCTAAAGCATACAGGGGTGACAAATATAGATCATCATGCGTTATCAGGACATAACTATTTTTCCGGACATATCACCTGAAAAATCGACGAATAGTCCATCTGCTCCATGCCGTTCTCAACTGCTGTGTTTGTTATTCTTTCGATGCCTTCCAGCGCATCTGTATTCAGACCGGCATCTTTGGCGTCATCGATAAATAGGCGAATATCTTTTAAAAGATGCCGGGTTGAAAAGTTGGCAGTGCCGAAATCACGCTCAATATATTTTTGCAATTTCTTGTCATAGGTTTTTGCATACAGCGCACTTTCACGCACGGTTTCCATAAACAATTCCGTATCGACGCCGTTTTCGATGGCATAACCCAGGCTCAGAGAAAAACCGGCGGTGAGCGAGGCAATCAACTGATTCATGGATAACTTGAGTGCGGCGGCTGAACCTGTTTCGCCGATGTAGCGGGGTGCGCTACCTAATACCTGTAACGTCGGCAGCACATCTTCGAACACTGCTTTTGAGCCGCCTACCATGATAATCAGCGCGCCCGTTTTTGCCTCGGGAAGACTGCCGAGCACCGGCGCTTCCAGATAGCGACCGCCGCAGGATGAGATTGCTTCGCCGATGCCTCTGGACTGGGAGGGTGATATCGTCGCCATCTGTAGAATCGTTTTATCGTGCAGGTCTGTGGGTTTACCGCGCGGTTGGTCCAGCTGGAGCAGGTGACTGATAGCGTCGGCATCACTGACCATCATAATAATAGTGGAGGATAAACTGATCAGTTCATCCACGGTTGAACAGATGATAACGTCGCTTTCGGCCAGATCCTTTACATGGTCCCGGCTGCGATTAAAAACCCTGACCGTATAACCCTGTGCCAGATAGCGCTCCACAAATGCGCGCCCCATCAGACCGATGCCGATAATACCTATATCCACGCTTTACCTTATGCTGAAAATTAGCTTTAAATCGTCTCAGGCTCAAACTCAACTAATGTATCCACATCGGTATCATAATCAATGCCTGCGATGCCGAACCCGAAAAGTTTCAGGAATTCATCTTTGTAGCCCTGATAATCGGTGAGCTCAAAAATGTTTTCATTGTTGACCTGGGGCCAGAGATCTTTCACTTTGTTCTGTACATCGTCGCGCAGTTCCCAGTCGTCCATACGAATACGCCCGACGTCGTCCAGGTCCAGGCCGCCTTCTTTATATAACTGGGTGCGGAACAGGCGATTGATCTGTTCGATACAGCCTTCGTGGATTCCCAGTTCTTTCATCACCTTAAAGCTCATGGCGATGTATAGAGGCATAACAGGTATGGCGGCAGAGGCCTGAGTGACCACGCTTTTCAGTACAGCGACATTGGCGGTGCCATTAATATCGGCGAGTGACTGGCGTAATGCAGCGGCGGCGCGGTCCATGTCTTCTTTGGCTTTGCCCAGAGCGCCGTGCCAGTAGATGGGCCAGGTAATATCGGTGCCGATATAGCTATAAGAAACCGTCTTGATGCCATCGGCCAGAACGTCGGCCTCTTTCAACGCGCTCATCCATAACTCCCAGTCCTCTCCACCCATAACGGTGACGGTGTCCTGTATCTCTGCTTCGCTGGCAGGCTCAATTTCAGCGTCGATAATGATATCTTTGCTGGTATCGATCGCGGTAGCTTTGTAAGTCTCGCCGATGGGCTTTAATACTGAGCGAACCATTTCGCCGCTATCGGGCAGTTTACGCACCGGCGAGGCCAGTGAGTAGACGACCAGATCAATCTGGCCCAACTCGGCTTTGATCATTTCAATGGCCTTTGCGCGCATTTCATTGGAAAAGGCATCACCATTGATGCTTTTGGCGTACAGGCCTTCCGCGTGTGCGGCTTTTTCGAAAGCGGCCGAGTTATTCCAGCCGGCTGAACCGGGTTTTTTATCGGTGGCGGGTTTTTCCAGAAATACGCCCAGTGTGGCTGCACCTGCACCAAAGGCAGCGGTAATGCGTGAGGCCAGCCCATAGCCGGTTGAGGCGCCGATGACTAAAACTTTCTTCGGACCGTTTGCCATTTCGCCATCGGCTTTTACCCGTGCTATCTGCTCCTTAACATTGGCTCCGCAGCCGGTAGGGTGTGTGGTGGTGCAAATAAAGCCGCGAGTTTTTGGTTTAATAATCACTTTATATATTTCCGCCGTAGTTAAATTGAGAGTGGTTAAATTGTGAATTGCTGTTATTTTAGCATGCCTTTATCTGGCTAAAAACGGCGCTACTCTATCTCCAGATTTATCCGGCTGGTAAACACTCTGTACTGCTGTGTGACCGGATCGATAAAGCGCAGCTCTTTCGCCAGCAGCTGCAAGGATCTGGCGTAATCATCAGCGGTCTCCGGCTGTAATGTTGGATAGTAGCGGTCGTGCAGCAGCGGATAGCCTACTGCCTGCATGTGCAGACGCAACTGATGTGTTTTGCCGGTAATCGGTTTTAATTCAAATAATGCTTTGTCGGAACACTGCTTCAAACAGCGAATCATCGAATGACTATTTGCTTCACCGGTAGCAATCTTCATGAGAAATCGCGGTTCGGATTTCACGATTCGATTTCTGATTTCCCATGATCTTCCCACTAAATTATGAGTGCCGTTTACCATGGCGATGGCCTGATAGGTTTTTTCTATTTTATGGCTTTTAAACAGCTGATGATAAAGATGGCGCGTGTCGGGATTGATTGAAAATAATACTAGACCTGCAGTGGCTCTGTCCAGTCGATGCAGGGCCTGCAAGTTGTCATGCCCGGTTTTTTCACGCAGCCGGTTTTGCAGACACTCTTTAATATAAATACCGCCCGGCGTTACCGCCAGAAAATGCGGTTTATACGCGACTAAAATATGTTCATCCTGAAACAGTATCTCCTCTTCAAACGGAATAACCGTTTCGCTTTCGACTTCACGATAATAGTAAACCCGTTGTTGCGGCTGAAAGGGTGATTCGGCAGTAATACATGTGCCATCGTGCCAGTGCACTTTTCCGGCGGCGACACGCTGCCGCCAGACCTCAGGATCAATCGACGGGAACTTAACAATTAAATACTCCAGGACACTGGCAACGCCGGGGTTACTCTGGGGCAGGCTTAGCCTGGAAGGATATTTCGCAATGCTCATTAATGTTGATCCTGCTTGCGTCAAAGATGACTTAAGCTTTCAAAAAATGCGCGCGCATGTCTGGCTTCACCACTTTTTAAAATAATTAAAATATTTTCTTTGCAGGATATTTTTGATCGGCTATTTCCCTATACAGAAATCTGAAAAGATCCGCCCCAGTAGATCATCACTGCTGAATTCACCGGTGATGCTGGCCAGCTGATTTTGCGCCAGGCTGAGTTCTTCGGCGACCAGTTCGCCATGTCTGTATTCTAAATTCAACTCAGCACTGGCCAGATTCTGTTCGGCGGCTTCGATGGCTTCCAGGTGTCTGCGCCGGGCCATGTATTTTCCTTCGACGCGGGTTTCGAAACCCATGCATTTTTTAAGATGCTGCTTTAATAAATCGACGCCTTCGCCGGTTTTTGCCGACAAGGATATTTCTGTTATTTTTTCGCTCTTTTCTTTTACACCTGCGGCGAGATTCTTCTCATCTATTTTATTGCGCACAAAAGTGATGCCGAGTTTTTCGGAAAAATTATTGATGACCTCCTTTTCTTCCTCGGCTGATTCGCTATCCATAACGTAGAGCAGGCGATCGGCTTTTTCTATCTCATTCAGGGCGCGGCGGATGCCTTCTTTTTCGACGATGTCTTCACTCTCGCGCAAGCCGGCGGTGTCGATAATATGTAAGGGCAGGCCGTCGATCTGAATGTGTTCGCGCAGGATGTCGCGGGTGGTGCCGGGAATGTTGGTGACGATGGCGGTGTCCTGTCCGGACAGCTGGTTGAGCAGGCTCGATTTACCGGCGTTGGGTTTGCCGGCGATGACCACAGTCATGCCTTCCTTCAGCAGGCGGCCATTTTTTGCGCTGGCTTAAACCTGTTGAAGTTTTTTGGTGACTATTTTGAGTTTGTTTTCGATGGCTTTGTCGGCCAGAAAATCGATCTCTTCTTCAGGAAAATCGAGCGCGGCTTCGACGTGGATTCTCAGTTGCGTGAGCTGCTCGACCAGTGTGTTTATCTCACTGGAAAATTCGCCGTTCAGTGAATGCATGGCGGCGCGGGCTGCTTCATGACTTTCGGCTTCGATTAGGTCGGCAATAGCTTCGGCCTCAGCCAGGTCAATTTTGTCATTGAGAAAAGCGCGCTCACTGAACTCACCGGCTCTGGCCGGGCGGGCGCCGAGCGATAGCACTCGCTTGAGTAGAATGTCCAGGATGAAAGGGCCGCCATGGGCCTGCAACTCAAAAATATCTTCGCCGGTAAAGGAGTGGGGGCCTTCGAAAAACAGGGCGATGCCGCTGTCGATGGTTTTGTTATTGGCATCGAGAAAGGGCAGGTAGTGGGCGTAACGCGGGCTGATGTTTTTGGCCAGCAGTTGTTCGGCAATGTGGCGTGCCTGTTTACCCGAAACGCGAACGATGCCCACGCCTCCCTGTCCGGGAGGTGTGGCGACTGCGGCGATGGTGTCTTGTTCCGCCATGCTTATCACTTGTCGATTGAGCGGCTATCGATCTCGTCTATACGTTTTCTCTTCCGGATTTTATTTCTCATTCTCAATGCGTCGGGTGATGACCCATTGCTGTGCAATCGACAGCAGGTTATTCACGACCCAGTACAGCACCAGTCCGGACGGGAAGAAAGCAAACATGACGGTAAAACCAATGGGCATAAACTGGAAGATCTTCTGCTGCACCGGATCGACCGGTGCCGGGTTCAGTTTCTGCTGCACAAACATTGAGATACCCATCAGCAATGGCAGGATGAAATAGGGGTCACGTGCTGACAGGTTGGTGAGCCATAACATGAACGGTGCTTGGCGCATTTCTACGCTTTCCAGCAGTACCCAGTAGAGTGAAATGAACACCGGTATCTGTACAAGGATAGGCAGACAGCCGCCCATGGGATTGATCTTTTCCCGCTTGTACATTTCCATCATAGCCTTACTCATGGCCTGACGGTCATCCCCAAACTGTTCTTTCATCTGTTTCATGCGCGGCGCTACTTTGCGCATTTTCGCCATCGATTTATAACTCATCGCTGACAACTTATAAAATAGCGCTTTGACCGTGATGGTCAGAAAGATAATGGCCCAGCCCCAGTTACCAAATAGATTATGGTACTGATTAAGCAGCCAGAAAAGGGGTTTGGCAATGATGGTGAGTATGCCGAAATCCACCGTTAATTCCAGACCGGGCTGCTCTTCCGCCAGCCTGTCCTGATGTTTGGGACCGACGACAAGGCGACTGTTAAATCCGCTCTGCTCACCCGCTTTCAATCGTTTTGCCGATGAGCGCGTACCGAGTATATAGCGTCCGCTGTCGGCGTTATAACGGGAAAAGTAGAGATGCTTTTCGTTACTGTCTGTGATCCATGCGATCAGGAAATAGTGCTGGATCATTGCCAACCAGCCGTTTTCCAACTCTCTGTTTAGATTCTTTTCCTGCATGTCGCCGAAATCAATTTTTTCATATTTGATTTCGTCGTTATATATGACGCCACCGGTATAGGTGTGAATAAACATGGATGCGTTTTCATCGATTGGCTCGGTGCGGTACAGCTGCATGTACTGACTGCCACTCCAGCCCTTCTCACCGGCGGTAATGGCGTGATCGACATTAATGGTGTAATCGTTTCTGCGGAAAGTATAAACCTTGGTCACTCTTGTCCCGTCTTTGCCGGTCCAGTAGAGAGGGACTTTTATCTCCTCGACACCTTCGGCCAAACGATAACTGTTCTGCTCGGCGCTATAAACAGCATTATGGGTGGGGGCAGTATCCTTGTTGGCTGAAACCAGCCCGGACTGTGCGACATGAAAATTAGTTCTATCTTCGGTCAGCAGATCGACCTTCTCATCCTGTTTATCCGCATTAACCGCATATTTTCTTAAGGTTGCCCTGCGCACATCGCCGCCGCGGGTGCTGATTTCAACTTCCAATACATCCGTTACAATGGTAATAGTTTCACTGCTGCTTGCTGCCGATTGCCTTTCATCAATCTCTGCACTGGGAGCATTTGCACTAATCGGTGGTGGCACATCACTATCCATCTCGCTGCCGCCGGGCGGTGGCACGTCACTGTCCATTTCGCTGCTGCCGATTTGTTCGGATCTTTCCGGTGATACGGTGACTTCGGGGCGGGGCGCATAATCATTTTGCCATTGCATCCACAGTAAATAGACCAAAAATAATAGGGCGAAATATAGCAGGGTTCTTTGATTTTCCATCACTAATGGCTTTCCGATGTTTTTCCGTTTTCAGGATTAGAGTTTGTTGACTTGTGATCTTCCGGCTTGCTCGCTGAAGATTTACACGTTGCAGACTGGCAATTAGAGATATCACTGCCCGGAACCGGATCGTAGCCCCCTTCGTAGCCGGGATGACAGCGACCCAGGCGACGGATTGCTAACCAGCTACCCCGAAAAACGCCCTGACTGCGCACGGCTTCTATTGCATAGGTAGAACAGGTGGGCGTATAACGACAGCCCGATGCAATATAAGGACTCAGTGCAAGTTGATAGAAACGAATAAAGGCGATTAAGAGTTGGCGCATTTTTTTTTCAAAATTACCCAATGCTTTTCGAGAGACTTCCACAACTGCTGATTAGTCGCTGTAGCCGCTTGCTTCCCTGCCAGTACGACGTAATCAGCATTGCAATTGTGCAGCGAGAGACGAAAGTTTTCACGAACCAGACGTTTAATTCGATTTCGACCCACCGATAGTTTTACCCTACGCTTTGAGATGGCCATTCCAAGTCTTGGGTGTTCTAGTTCGTTGGGACGGGTAAGAACTGTAAAAAATTGGTCGCTTGCTCGCGTTGGTTTTTCATTTACCCGATTGAATTCTGTGGCGTTCAGTAACTTGGATTGCTTGGGTAGGCCTGCACTCGACACTGTGGCTAACTTTTAAATCAGCCTTTTTATACGGTCAGTTTGTGACGACCTTTCGCACGGCGTGCTTTTAATATTCTACGACCGCCCACAGTACGACTGCGCGCTCTAAAACCGTGTGTTCTTGCCCTTTTCAGAGTGCTGGGCTGGAATGTTCTTTTCATGGTAGTTAACCTGTAACTGTTATTGATTCAGCGAACCGCGCATTTTACTGATGCAACAGCACTTAGTCAAAGCCTGATTCCACTAATATTCAACAAGTTAATGGTTTATCGCTTTATATTAACTTTCGCCTGTGGATAACCCCTATTAACAGGTATAGAATCTCCGCTCCTTCTTAAGATTTAAAACTCACTTTTTCACGGAGACCTTCTTCCTTTGAGCGTTGTTTTTTGGCCAAATTGTTTACAGAAACTTGAGCAGAAACTCTCTGATCAGCAGTTGAATACCTGGATACGGCCCCTTCAAATTCAAGAAGAGGCGGGCGCCATTACTTTGCTGGCACCCAATCGTTTTGTGCTTGACTGGGTTAAACAGCATTTTCAGGAACAGATTCAGACTATTCTTGTGGAAATCGGCGCTGCTGAGGTGACTCTTAATTTCGAAATTGGTTCACAGTCAAAACCGGCGAAATCCGTTCCTGCGGCGGTTACAACAACGGCTCAACCGCGTATTTTCGAGCCGCAAAAGCTCTCCAACAGCAATCAGCATCCTGTCGAACACAATCTCAACCCGGCATTTACCTTTGACAGTTTTGTCGAGGGTAAGTCCAACCAACTGGCCAAAGCCGCTTCGGTACAAATCGCAGATAACCCTGGTCACGCCTACAACCCGCTTTTCATGTATGGCGGTGTTGGCCTGGGTAAAACCCATCTTATCCATGCCATCGGCAATATGATGCTACAAAACAACCCTGATGCCCGTATCGTCTATCTGCATTCGGAGCGTTTTGTCGGCAACATGGTCAAAGCCCTACAACATAACGCTATTGATGAATTCAAACAGCACTATCGCTCCCTGGATGCGCTGCTGATCGATGATATCCAATTTTTTGCCGGCAAAGAGCGCTCTCAGGAGGAATTTTTCCATACCTTCAATGCCTTGCTTGAATCGGGCAGCCAGATTATTCTTACCTGTGATCGCTATCCGAAGGAGGTCGTAGGGCTTGAAGAGCGCTTGCGCTCGCGCTTTGGCTGGGGTTTACCCGTGTGCATCGAAC
>JAQICG010000201.1 GCA_027858635.1 Gammaproteobacteria bacterium
CCCGATGCACGCATCACAATCAGTTCGGAATTGCTGGCCATCGCTCCCAGGGCGATCAACCCGCCCAGCAAAATAATGGAAGGCGCCAGCAGGTATAGATTATCGGGCAAGCTCAGCAAGACGTAGGCGATTGCTTCTACCAGACCAAAATCTTTGGTGCCGATATCGTCCAGCTGCCGGATAAAATTAATGAAAGTAAAAAGCGCTGCAAACACAAACAGTGCAATGGCTGAGCCGCTTAGAATGGATCGGGCAATATAACGATCGATAATCACTGCGCGTTCACCTTAAGCGGCTTGGTTGACGATTTTCGACGACGAAAAACATGGCCGCTGCGCTTTAGCAGAACCCCTAACAAAAGCAGGGCGATGACATGCACCCACCAGGTGCCGAACCAGATCGGTACGCGTTCCTTAATCACCCAGTTGGAGGCCATGCTTAGCAGATTTGAGTAAACCAGATACAGCAATACCGCCCAGGCCATGTTGGCGAAGCGGCCGCTGCGCGGGGTGGTCTGGCTGAGCGGCAGTGCCAGCAGTGCAATAATCAGCGTGGCCACCGGCACAGTCAGCCGCCATTGCAATTCGGCCCGGTGCCGAAGCGCATCTGAGCGCCACAGCTGCTCACTGGGCAGCGCTTTCACCGACAGTGCGGTATCAATGTCTTTGGAGCCGGGCACATAAACACCATATTCCTGATATTCGGTAATTTTGTAATCGCGCTGGCCCGGCTGCCCTTCATAATGTGTACCTGACTCCATCACCAGATAGTCACGGCCGCTTTCGTCATGCTGATAGCGCGCACGGGTCGCGATATCGACGTGCGCAATACCGTCTTTGACCTGCTGATAAAATACGTGATCCATAATCTGACCGCTATCGCGCTGCGATTCCAGAAAAAAGATAGCGTTGCCTTCACGCGACTGATTAAAGCGCCCTGCAAACAGAGCACTGAGTTCAGTACGGTTTTTCACTTCAGTCATCATTTCATCGCGCTGCTCGACCACCGAGGGGATGAAAAACAATGTGAAATAGAACATCAGCAACGCCGTCGGTAGCGCCACCAGCAACAGCGGGCGATACCACTGTGCCGGTCCCAGGCCGGCGGACATGACAGCGGTCATCTCGCTATCGTTATATAAACGCCCGAAGGCCAGTAAAATGCCCAGCAGCAAACTCAGCGGAACCAGCATGACAGCGAACTCGTAGGAGTTGTTCAGCAGCAGCCAGAAAAACATGTCCACCGGAATGCGCCCGTCGACCAGCCAGGCCAGTAAGCGCGTGGCATCGGCGCTCACCACCACAATCGCCAGTACGAACAGCACGGAGAGCCAGGAAACTAGAATCTCCCGACCGATATAGCGATCAATGATGGTTAAATGTTTTTTCACGTACTCTCTCTTTAAGCTGGCATTATCACATTGACTACACGACAATGCATTAATTGCATACAATCTACTTCTGTTAATTAAAGACTCCGGAGAAATTCATGGAATACACCGTAAAAAGCGGCAGCCCTGAAAAACAGCGTATTGGATGCGTTGTTGCGGCTGTTTACGCCTCACGTAAACTTTCACCCTCAGCCAAAATTCTAGACGAAGTAAGCGGCGGCGTAATCTCTAATCTGGTTCGCCGCGGTGAAATCGAAGGCGACCTGGGACAGACCTTATTATTGCATAATCTTGAGAACACGCTTTGCGATCGGGTGCTGCTGGTGGGCTGCGGCAAGGAAAAAGATATAACCACCCGCAATTTCCGCAATATTAACCAGACCATGGTGAAACGCCTGCAAGCCAGTGGCGCAACCGAAATCGCCTCCTACCTGACTGAAGCGCCGGTTAAACGCCGCGACATCACCTGGAAGATCGGACAGTCCATCGAAGCTATCGATGAATGTCTGTACGAGTTCAAGCAGCTGAAAACCGACAAGTCCTCCCCGCGTCGTCCGCTGAGAAAATTCATCTTCAGCGTTTCCGGTCGCGGTCAGCTCGCTGATGGTGAAATCGCCGTCAGAAACAGCATGGCGATTTCGTCCGGCATCAAGCTCAGCAAAGATCTCTCCAACCTGCCCGGCAACATCTGCACGCCGGCTTATCTGGCCAAACAGGCCACTACCCTGCAACAGCAGTATCCCAAGATAAAAACCACCATTCTCGATGAAGATGAGATGGAAAAACAGGGCACGGGCGCGCTGCTGGCGGTATCTCGCGGCAGCAGCGAGCCGGCAAAATTAATTGTTATCGAATACATGGCCGGTGACAAAGATCAGGAACCGGTCGTGCTGGGCGGCTAAGGCGTCACCTTTGATTCGGGTGGTATCAGCCTTAAACCCGGCGGCGCCATGGATGAAATGAAATATGACATGTGCGGCGCCGCCGGCGTGCTGGGCACCCTCAGCGCCTGCGCCGAATTACAGCTGCCGATGAACATTGTCTGTCTCGTTCCCACAGTG
>JAQICG010000405.1 GCA_027858635.1 Gammaproteobacteria bacterium
ATTTCTGCGCACACCAACGCCTTCAAGGTGAATGAAGATGTGGTGATTCCTCTGCATCGTCTGAATGAATATTACGCCGGTATCGAGCGCATCAATATCGAGCAGTCCATCGCCAACAAGCTTGAAAGCGTGGAGTCGCTGCTTGAGTATCTGGCTAGTGATTTTTCAGGACAGGGCTTCAAAAAAGAGTACGAAGACAGCGAAGAGCAGCGCGCCATTTTTCAGGCCAAGCTGGATCTAGCGCGTTCGCATCTACAAGGCGTTGATGCGCGCTGGTCAAAACTGGCGGAGTGCATGGATGAGCCGGCAGTGGATCATGGCTCATTGTTGAACGAAACAGAGCAGGCCGCCATTCGTGACGGCGATACCATACTGGATCTGCTGTTACGTCGTGACGTGCTGGTCTCCTATCGGCAGGAAATCAAGCAGCGGATGTTCGAGATTTTTCGTGGCCAGGACATGGAGCCACTGCGCGATGCTCTGCGCGAAAGGCATATGGCGATTAAAAATAATCGACTGTTTATTGCCATGCACATGCACGCCGGTGACGGCAACATTCACACCAATATTCCGGTGCACTCCGATAACTACCGCATGCTGCATGAGGCCGACCGGCTGGTGGGCAAGGTGATGTATCTGGCGCAGGATCTGGGCGGCGTTATTTCCGGCGAGCACGGCATCGGCCTGACAAAAATTCAGTATCTGGAACCGGAAAAACTGGCGGCGTTCGTCAAGTATAAAGAGGCGATTGATCCACACGGTCATTTTAACAAGGGCAAACTCATGCCGGGCTCCGGCCTTGATAATGCCTATACGCCATCACTGGCGCTGGTGCAGCAGGAAGCGCTGATTCTTGAACAGAGTGAGCTGGGTCTGCTCAATGATGACATCAAGCACTGTTTGCGCTGCGGCAAATGTAAACCGGTTTGCATGACCCATGTTCCGCGCGCCAATCTGCTCTATTCACCGCGCAATAAAATTCTGGCATCAGGTCTGATCATCGAAGCTTTCCTCTACGAAGAGCAGACCCGGCGGGGGATTTCGGTTCGCCATTTTGATGACCTCAATGATGTCGCTGATCATTGCACGGTGTGTCACAAATGTCTCAATCCCTGTCCGGTCGATATCGACTTTGGCGATGTTTCGATTCGCATGCGCAGGATACTGAAAGATCGCAAGCAGAAACGCTTCAATATCGGCAATTGGGCGGCGATGCAGTTTCTCAATGTTAAAGATCCGATGATGGTCAAACTGCTGCGTTTCGCCATGGCGCAGGCCGGTTTCAGGGCGATCAATTTTGCCCATGTGCTGGCGAAGAAAACAGGATTGCTGGGGCGTAAAAATCGCATCCCTCCCTCTACCACCGGTCACTCTGGCGCGACCGAGCAAATTGTTAATCTGGTACGCAAGCCGATGCGATCAAGAGTGCCGGCTAAGCCCATGCGCGCTTTGCTAGGCGCGGAAGATGCCTCGCAAGTGGTGATTGTTCGCGATGCCGAAAAAACCACGAATGATTCCGATGCCGTGTTTTATTTTCCCGGTTGCGGCTCGGAGCGGCTGTTCAGTCAGATCGGCCTAGCGACCTTGTCGATGTTGTATGAAACCGGTGCCAAGACAGTCTTGCCGCCCGGCTATCTCTGTTGTGGTTATCCGCAAACGTCAGGCGGTGATGCAGAAAAGGGGCAGGCCATCAGCACCGAAAATCGCGTACTGTTTCATCGTATTGCCAACACCCTGAATTATCTGGATATCAAAACTGTGCTGGTCAGTTGTGGTACCTGTATGGATCAGCTGCTGAAATATGAATTCGAGAAAATATTCCCGGGCTGTCGATTGCTGGATATTCACGAATACCTGATGGAGCAGGGTGTGAAGATGCAGGGCGATAACGGCATGCAGTATCTATATCACGACCCCTGTCACACGCCGATGAAAACCTATGACCCGATTAAAGTCACTGACAGTCTGATGAACCGGAGCGTTCTGAATTCTGATCGCTGTTGCGGTGAATCAGGCACGCTGGGAACAGCGCGCCCCGAAATTGCCGAGCAGCTGCGGTATCGAAAACGGGAAGAGCTGCAAAATGGGCTGGTGGAGCTGACCGGAAAGCCCACCACCAGCCCCAAAAGCAAAGTGAAAATGCTCACCTCCTGTCCCGCTTGCCAGCAGGGTCTGTCACGTTACCAGGATGACACGGGCCTCGACACCGATTACATTGTGGTGGAGCTGTGCAAGAACAACCTGGGCGAAGACTGGCAGGAAAAAATGCTAGCCAAAATCAAGGACGGTGGTATTGAGCGCGTACTGTTATAAGTTGGCAGTTTAAATAGCGAAAAATAAGTGTCCACAGATGAACGCGGACAAAAGGTTTGTTCTTATCTGTGTTTATCTGCGTTCATCTGTGGACTTAATGTCTTTATCTCAGTTTTTATATTCAGCAATTATTTGCCGGGTGTGAGTGTTTCGTAGGCCTGTCGAATGCGGATGAAAACAGCTGGGTTGCCGCCTTTGTCGGGGTGGTGAATGGCGGCGAGTTCGCGATAGCGGCGGTTGATGCTCGCTTCGCAGGCTTCGGCGTCCAGTTCCAAAACCGTCAGAGCCTCCACGCGGTCATCGGT
>JAQICG010000388.1 GCA_027858635.1 Gammaproteobacteria bacterium
TCACATCATTAGTTCATGCCCATGCTGGGCGTACACAAGTCATTCAACTTCGCGCCTTCGGCGCCAGACAGCCTACACTGCGCTTCACTCCGTTACTGCTGCCGTTTATTGAGGCGTTATATGTAGTAGATGAAAATCAAAAATAAAAGGGTGCTGTTCACCTTAATCGTTGATAAAACCGGATAATATGAAATATGAAAAATGCTACAGACAACATAGACGTCGCAGATATTGATAATGCAATTCAGATGTTAAATAAATACGCAAAGGAAACCAGTATAAAACCTTTGATATCGATATTAGAGGCGTTAAGAAAAGACTCGCACAATGAATCACTTTTAGCACAACTTACTGATACATGGAGAAATCTTGGTGTGTATCAAGGTACAGTTTTAACCTATGTACCATATTTCTATACTTTGATACCGGATGATATTTTTGGAGATAATTTAAAATAAATGATTTTCAGGTCTTGCATTTTTTCTTTTCTTCAAAACAACTAACATTAACAATTAATTATTGCAGAACATTACATCGTGGTTTTTTTCATGAGTCGATAATATTGTCAAGTCTTACATTTTACATATACGATATCCAAACACAGGCCTTGTGTTTTCCCGTTCAAATAAATAGCAAAAGAACTCAATAATCACTTTGCATTAAACCCTGTTTTTTTTATACGACAGGAAATTTATGGCAGCGGTAACAAATAATGGTCATTATTTGCAGAGCTGTTTTTTTTGTGATCAGTCCTGTAGTTTATGAGTCAGATAAATATCAAATCGGGTTTTTTTGCTGTTGATGGAGGCGGCAGGTTTTTTGTCGAGCAGGAAGGAGGCGTGGGTGGGGCGTTTTACAACGACTCTGTCTTTGGCGTAGTTGAGGGCGGTCTCCAGAAGTTCACCGCTGTTTTCGTCTTTGCCCAGTAGGTGTTGTAGTATTTGCATTTCTTTTTTGACCAGCGCGGATTTTTTTCTTTCCGGGTACATCGGGTCGAGATAGATGGTATCTGGTCGCTGATCTTTCTCCAAGTTTTTCATTAAATCAATGGCGTCCTGATTGTGCAGTTCGAAGTGTTCTGCGAGGATTTCGGCGCTGTGTTCATCTTCAAGGCCGCGTGCGATGCCATCTTCTATCAGCTTGCTCAGGATCGGTGATTTTTCGATCAGGGTCAGCGGGCAGCCGAGCGTGGCTAAAATGTAGGCGTCACGTGCGAGTCCGGCAGTGATGTCGAGCACGCTGGGATTTTTTCCCTGTTTTAGTCCGACAGCTTTGGCGATGGCCTGGCCGCGGCCACCACCGAATTGTTGCCGATGGGCGAGTGTGCCGTGTACGAAGTCAACGTAAATACTGGTATTGAGAGAGCAGTCATAGAGCTCGATACGTTCGTTGCCGAAAATTAGCTGGAGTTCGTAATCGGAGGCTTTTGCGTTAAGCAGGGGCAGCAGGTTTTCGTCGGCAAATGCCTGTGCCTGTTCATAGCGGCTGTCGTTATCGAAGACGACGCAGAGTGATTTTTTTGAATAGCTCTCGGACATGATGGTTCAGAATTGTTGGCAGCTGTTATGATAGCGCAGATGAGTGCATATATTGATATTGGAGTTAATTTAACCGGCAGTTCGTTTCAGGATGATCTGGATGAGGTGGTTCAGCGGGCGTTGCGTTCCGGTGTGGGCGCGATGATTGTCACCGGCACGGATCTTGAGCACAGCCGCAGGGCGATTGAGCTGTGCCGGCACTATCCGGGTGTGCTGTATGCCACGGCGGGTGTGCATCCGCATCATGCTGATGATTATACAGAGGCCATAGGCCGGCAGCTGGCCGAACTCGGTGGGCAGGATTGTGTCGTGGCGCTGGGCGAATGCGGTCTGGATTACAATCGTAATTTTTTCACCGGGGCGAATCAACGTGCAGCTTTTGAGGCGCAGCTGAAACTGGCAGCGACGGTAGGGAAGCCGGTGTTTCTGCATCAGCGTGAGGCGCATGATGATTTTATCGCCATGCTAACGAATGCCCGTCCACAGCTCAGTAACGCGGTGGCGCACTGTTTTACCGGCACCGCGGCCGAGGTGAACGAATATCTGGCGCTGGGTATGTATGTCGGTGTTACCGGCTGGATTTGTGATGAGCGGCGTGGCCGCGATTTGCAGCAGGCGGTGAGAGAGATTCCGCTGGATCGTATTATGCTCGAAACTGATGCGCCTTATCTGTTGCCCAGAGACCTGTCCAAAGATCCGGCTGAAGCACCGGTAAAGAGTCGTCGCAACGAGCCCTGCTATCTTCCCCATATTGCCGAAACCGTCTCGCGATATATGGGGGTTGATGTAGAAGAGCTGAAGCAGGCGGCAGTCACCAATGCAAAAAGATTTTTTAATATTCCATAGGTTTTATGTGACTTAAAGCAGTAAGTCCTGACTTATTGATTGCAATAGCGTTGACGGATGTTTAATCTCACCTCTGGCATTAACCTTTTTAATTAACGAAGATAATGGACTTTTGAATAAATCACTCGTCGCTTTTTTGAACTCGATGCTGGGCAGCTTGCGTGACCTGTTACCGATTATTTTGGTTATCGGGTTTTTTCAGCTCGTGGTTTTGCAGCAGCCGCTGGAAAATGTCTCAGTTTTGCTCACCGGTGTGTTTTTTGTCGTCATCGGGCTGACCTTCTTTATCTATGGCCTGGAGATGGGGCTGTTTCCGATTGGCGAGGCTATGGCTCACGCTTTTGCGCGCAAGGGCAGTGTATTCTGGTTATTGACTTTTGCCTTTGCTCTGGGTTTCGGCACAACGGTGGCGGAACCGGCGTTGATTGCGATTGCCAATGAGGCGGCAAAAGTAGCGGCGAAGGCCGACCATATCGAAAACAATATCGATGCCATGAACAGTTATTCCAACGGTCTGCGTTTGACCGTCGCCCTGTCGGTAGGGGTGGCGATAGTTATCGGGGTGCTGCGCATACTAAAAAACTGGCCCATTCATTACATGATAATGATGGGTTACATCATGGTGATTGTTTTGACAGGCTTTGCGCCCGATGAAATTATAGGTGTTGCCTATGATTCTGGCGGGGTGACCACCTCTACCATCACCGTGCCACTGGTGACAGCGCTGGGTATTGGCCTGGCCTCATCGATCAGTGGCCGCAGCCCGATGCTGGATGGTTTTGGTCTGATTGCGTTCGCCTCGTTATTGCCCATCATTTTCGTTCTGGCTTACGGGATGATAATTTAATGCATTGGCTGTAAGACTTGTTTAGCCTGTTTCTCTCAACGCTGCTTGACGTCCTGCCGATCGCGGTCATTATTTTCGGCTTCCAGTTTCTGGTGATACGCAAGCGCATTGCTAATCTGAAAAAAGTGTTGATCGGCATGTTCTATGTTTTGCTGGGCATCACCTTTTTTCTGCAAGGGCTGGAACAGGCGCTGTTTCCGGTGGGAAGGATGATGGCTGAGCAGCTTACCAACCCTGCTTTTATCGACAGTGTTCGTATGTCGACAGGTGCATTGCAGTGGTCTGATTATTACTGGGTGTATCTGTTTGCTTTCGCGATCGGTGCCAGCACCACGATTGCCGAGCCGGCCTTAATTGCAGTGGCGATTAAAGCCAACGAGGTATCGGCGGGCACGGTGAGTGTCTGGGGCTTGCGAATCGCCGTGGCACTGGGTGTGGCCATCGGGATTTCTTTGGGCACTTACCGTATTGTCATTGGCGCGCCTATTCATTATTTTATTATCAGCGGTTATGTCATCGTTGTCATACAGACTTTTTTCGCGCCTAAATCAATTGTGCCGCTGGCGTATGATTCCGGCGGGGTAACGACTTCAACAGTTACCGTGCCTTTGGTGGCCGCTTTGGGACTGGGTCTGGCGGAAACCGTGCCGGACAGAAGCGCCCTGATTGACGGTTTTGGGCTGATCGCTTTTGCCAGTCTGTTCCCGATAATTTCAGTGATGGGCTATGCGCAACTTTCGGTATGGCTCAGCAGAAGAAGCAAAACGAAGGAAGTCTCGATTGAGGAGTATGAAAAGTGATTCGTGCTAACAAATATTCATGGGTAACTATAACCAGGAGGTGCACATGCATTTCAAACTAATAATCGCATTTGTAGATGATGTGAAAACTGATAAGGTCATGCAGGCAGCGCGGGAGTCTGGTGCGACCGGGGCGACAGTCATCAATAATGCACGCGGGGAAGGTCTGGCTATCAGCAAAACCTTTTTCGGGCTGTCACTAGAGACGCAACGGGATGTTCTCCTGTTTTTAGTGGAAGAGCATTTGAGCCGGCATATACTGGAAAAAATAAGTGGTGTAGGCGAATTTGATGTATCACCCGGTACCGGCATTGCCTTCCAGATCGATGTGGAAGACGCGGTAGGCGTGGCTAGCCAGATTCAAAAGTTGACCGATGTTGTAGAGGAGGCGCTGTAATGAGTCCTGAAAAAAAAGTGGTTCGTGTTCGTGATGTGATGAAAAAAAACTTTGATATGGTCGATGGAAGAATGACGATCATGGAGGCTTTGCGCACCATGAAGTACGTCGAAACTAAAACGCTGATTGTGAACAAGCGACACGACGATGATGAACACGGCATGTTGTTGCTTTCGGATATTGCTAAAAATGTTCTGGCAAAAGATCGCTCGCCGGAACGGACCAATGTTTACGAGATTATGTCCAAGCCGTTATTGGCGATTGATCCAGAAATGGACATTCGCTATTGTGCAAGGCTGCTTGAGCGTTTTGGATTATCACGTGCGCCAGTAGTGGAAAATGGCAAAGTGATCGGCATCGTCAGTTTCACCGATATGGTGTTACACGGATTGGTGGACTTCAACGGATCAAAAAATGATTAATGCAATCCGGGTTAATGGTTTTTGGATCAAGTAGCCCTTAATGATGCTTGTTGGCGGCTTCGAGGGTATTGCGCAATAATATCGCCACTGTCATCGGACCCACGCCGCCCGGTACAGGTGTGATGTACGCCGCTCTTTGTGCTGCAGTTTCAAAATCAAGATCGCCAATCAGTTTGCCGTCTTTAGTGCGGTTGATGCCGACATCGATTACTGTGGCACCAGGTTTCACCCATTCGCCTTTGACAATGCCGGGTTTACCGACCGCGACCACCAGAATATCGGCACGCGCTACATGCTCGGCCAGATTGCTGGTGAAGCGATGACAGGTAGTGACCGTCGCGCCCGCCAACAGTAGCTCCAGCCCCATGGGGCGTCCCACGATATTAGAGGCACCGACGATGACGGCATCTCGGCTCTTGTAGGTCTCGCCGATGGCGTTCAGCATGTAGATGACGCCATGTGGCGTGCAGGGCCTTAACGAGGGCATGCGCTGCGCCAGGCGACCAATGTTGTAGGGATGGAAGCCGTCGACATCTTTATCGGGGTGAATTGTCTCCAGCACGGTGGTGCAGTCAATGTGTTCGGGCAGGGGCAGTTGCACCAGAATGCCGTCAATCTCATGATCATCATTGAGCTGTTTGATCAGGCTTAGCAGCTCGGTTTCACTGGTGTCGGCGGGCAGATCAAAGGCTTTCGACACGATTCCCGCTTCGACGCAGGCCTCCTTTTTCTTGCGCACATAAACCTGAGAGGCCGGATTTTCACCCACTAAGATAACGGCCAGACCTGGCGCCCGCTGGCCATTGCTGATCCTTTCTAAGACAGATTGCTTAACCTGTTCGCGTATTTCCAGTGCAATGGCCTTACCGTCGATAATTTTTGCTGGCATGTTGATTTATTGTTGAATTTTGATGAGTTGAGAGGAGGTGGATTCTCTCATGTGCGATATGGTTGCCACAAGGCAATAACATCCATTCAATTGATGAATATCATCTTGACCCGCATAAGCGCAGCGAGTACTATTCCCCGCCTCCACATTTCAGCTATAAATGTGGTGTTCGGGGTATAGCGCAGTCTGGTAGCGCGCCTGCTTTGGGAGCAGGATGTCGGGAGTTCGAATCTCTCTACCCCGACCAAATTACGAAAGACTTGCAGGTTGCGAGTCTGGTTAGAGGAACAGGTAGAGAGAGGCGAACGATAGAGTTCGACAAAATCGCCGGGAGCGATTTTGAACATCAGTGCTTTTCAGCTGATGGCCCGCAGGGCAAAATACAGGACGTATTTTGTAATCTCTCTACCCCGACCAAATTATTAGCCGTCAGGATTAGATATAATATTTAAACTCTGCGCCTGTAGCTCACTCGGATAGAGCATCGGCCTTCTAAGCCGAGGGTAGCAGGTTCGAATCCTGCCAGGCGCACCATTTTTATGGTGGATGTAGCTCAGTTGGTAGAGTCCCGGATTGTGATTCCGGTTGTCGTGGGTTCGAGCCCCATCATCCACCCCATTTTTTTAAAGTTCAAAAGCGAATTAAATTGGGTCGTTAGCTCAGTTGGTAGAGCAGGAGACTCTTAATCTCTTGGTCCAGGGTTCGAATCCCTGACGACCCACCA
>JAQICG010000007.1 GCA_027858635.1 Gammaproteobacteria bacterium
TTCCAGACCAGCCGGTTCCCGACTGGGTACAGTGGCTGGCACAGGACAGCAGCGGCGCATGGTGGGGTTATTCAGTCGAACCGCTGCGCAACGACAGCGGCTGGTATGAAAATGAAGTCGGGAATTATATTCTGCTCGGCACAACCGACCCAATCGACTGGCCGAACTCGCTGCAACGCATTAACCGCTATTAAACATCAGCGGCTTTTCTCGAAAAATATTCCTGCGTCAACTTGAACACCAGCGGGCTGAGCAGGATTAACGCGATCAAATTCGGCAATGCCATCAGCGCGTTAAGCGTATCGGCCAACAGCCAGATGAATGAAAGTTTGGCGGTAGCGCCGATGGGGATAGCAATGATCCAGAGCATCCGAAACGGCACGATTGAACGCTCGCCGAATAGATACTCGACACATTTTTCACCGTAAAAACTCCAGCCCAGCAGCGTGGTAAAGGCAAAGATACTCAGGCCAAAGGAGACCACATAACCGCCAACGCCGGGCAGGGCGGTTTCAAAAGCCAGTGAGGAGAGGCCGGCACCGGTTTCGCCGCTGGTCCAGGCACCGGTAACGATGATCACCATGCCGGTGATGGTGCAGATGATCAGCGTATCGATGAAGGTGCCCAGCATGGCGATGGTGCCCTGTCGTATCGGGCTGTCGGTTTTGGCTGCGGCATGGGCAATCGGCGCACTGCCCAGACCGGCTTCGTTGGAAAAAATTCCGCGCGCCACACCAAAGCGAATTGCCGCCCAGACCGCCGCACCGGCAAACCCGCCTGTAGCCGCGACAGGGGTGAAAGCATGAGTGAACACCAGCGCGAATGCCGCCGGAAGTTCCGGGGCATTCATGATCAACACCACCAGGCCTGCCACGACATAAGCAATCGCCATGAAGGGCACCAGCTTGCCGGCCACGTCGGCGATGCGCCTGATGCCGCCGATCAGCACCAGAGCAACCAGCGCCGCCATGACCAGACCGGTTGCCAAATGCGGGTAACCGAATTCGGTATTGAGCACATCGGCCACCGAGTTGGCCTGTATGGTATTGCCGATGCCGAAACCGGCCAGCGCACCGAAGATGGCAAACACGGTGCCCAGCCATGCCCAATGACTTTTCAACCCATTTTTAATGTAAAACATGGGGCCGCCGATATGGTTGCCTTTGGCATCAATTTCACGATAGTGTACGGCGAGCACCGCCTCGGCATATTTGGTGGCCATGCCTACCAGTGCGGTGCACCACATCCAGAACAGCGCACCCGGCCCGCCCAGAAATATCGCCGTCGCGACACCGGCAATATTACCGGTGCCGATGGTGGCAGCCAGTGAGGTCATCAGGGCCTTGAAGGGGGCAATATCGCCTTCGCCGGTGGCCTTTCGACCCTGCCACAATGTTTTAAAAGCATAGACAATATGGCGTAGCGGTATCAGCCGTAAGCCGATCATCAGGTATAAACCTGTTCCCAGTATCAGCACCAGCATGGCCGGACCCCAGACGATGCCATTCAATTCGCTAAGCAGATTGTTTATCAGTTCCATGTTGTCTCCGGGGTGTTATTGGATTTATTATTTTAATTTGAACAGGATGTTAATGCTGAATGCCTTAAAATGCACGTTATGAATATTATTGCCGCACATAATCTGGCTTGCCCCATCGACAATCTCGAACTGGTTAAACAGGAAAACCATTTTCGATGCGCTAACGGCCATTGTTTTGATATCGCCAGACAGGGTTATGTCAATCTGTTGCCGGTACAGCACAAGAAATCAAAAAATCCCGGTGACAGCAAAGCCATGGTGCAGGCGAGAACACGGTTTCTTGATGCCGGTTTTTATCAGCCCATTGCGCAGCAATTATCAGACATTATTTATCAACAGCTAAGTTGTATCAGCGCACAAAGCCACTGTGTTTTCGATGCCGGTTGTGGCGAGGGTTATTATCTACAACAGGTGATTGCAGCCGCCGGAAAGCGTGACGATGACACGCCCGTTGCATTTGCGGCCATGGACATTTCCAAACCCGCCATTATCGACGCCAGCAAACGCAGCAGGCAGGTGAGCTGGATTGTGGGCACCAACAGTCAGCCGCCTTTTCTGCCGCAATCGGTGGATTTGATATTCTGTGTTTTCGGTTTTCAAAGTTTCACCGGTTTTAAAAAAGTCCTGAAGCCCGGAGGAAAACTTATTCTGGTTGAACCGGGCAGCAAACATTTGCAGGAGCTGAGAGCCATTATTTATGCTGAGCCTTCGGCGGAAAAACCGATGCAACAAGCAGACAGCGAAAAAGATTACAGCCTGATTGATACGCAGACGCAGCAATTTGAAATTCATTTGAACAGCAACGAGCAGATTCGCGATTTGCTGAGCATGACGCCTCATCTTTTCCGGGCCAGCAGCAAAGGCAAAGCCTGTATAGAAAATATGGATTCGCTCTCACTGAGCACTGATATCATCTTCAGCGTTTTTGAATACAACCCGACAGCCTCCTAGAAGGCTATCAACTATATTTAGATATCATCAGACTTCATTAAAAAACCTTCAACTATGAACACCGCTATTCTTTACAACTTCCGTCGTTGTCCCTACGCCATGCGCGCACGGATGGCATTGAAATATTCAGGTATTCGCATCGAGCTGCGTGAAATTGATCTGGACCAGCCGCCCGCAGCACTGCTCGACATCACCGACAATGCCACCGTGCCCATACTCCATCTGCCTGATGGCGAAGTCATTGATGAAAGCTGGGACATCATGCAGTGGGCGGTTAAGCAGAATGATCCTGAGCACTGGCTGGGAGAGAACAACCAGTATCTGCTGGAAACCGACATGCTGCTTGAAATTAATGATTACTCGTTCAAAGAGGATCTGGATCACTACAAATATGCCGATCGACATCCCGAGCATCCGATGCAATATTATCGCGAGCAGGGTGAAGAGTTTTTGCAGGAACTGGAAGAGCAGCTCAGTGATACGCGCTATCTTTTAGCCGACTCGCTCTCCATTGCAGACGTGGCGGTGTTTCCCTTTATTCGGCAGTTCGCCATGGTCGATCAGGCCTGGTTTGATCAGGCGCCCTATCCGGAACTGCAACAATGGCTCAACGGCTTTATCGATTCAGACTGTTATGAAGCCCGGCTTTTCGCCTCAATTATGCAGAAACATGCGCTCTGGCAGCCGGGCGATCCAGCCGTTTATCTCTAAAACTTATCATTTCTTTGCCTCTCTCCGGCTTGCAGATCACCTGCTGGCCATCGATGTATTCGGAATTACTTGCATAAAACCGTTTGTCGAAAAACCGACATTATTGTCGATATTTGTAATTTTTTTATTGAGATTTCGACAATGTGAGCTATATTTTAACTAAGGTTGTGTGCATGCTTAAAAATTTTTATCACAACATCATTGTTTTTCAGATACTTACTAGTATTTATTAAAGTTAAATATAAGAAATTAAAGCCCGAAGCTATATCCCCACCTAAGCCTGTTTCCAGGTTTGAGGTTATCCGGTGCTCTCAAATGCTCAAAAATTCTCGAATCAGACTCGGTACTCATCATGCCGAAGCCGATAATCCATGCATTGAATATGCATGCAGGATATCACCGAGCGGAGAGAACGCATGGCTACAGAATCATACACCTTGAAAACCGGGGGCCTGTCGACGAAAAAATCGAAAGATCATCAACATGGCCAACTCATCGAAACCATTTATGATTTTCTCAATGAGGAATTATTAGAGCTATTCACCGCCATGCTGGATAGCGCCGAACGTACTCTGGCCGATTATATGAAGGCCACCGATCCTGATAGCCCTGACGATGAAAAAAAGGAACTGGAGATCAGAACCATCAGGTTATTGTGTGACCAGCGCGCGAACATCAACACCAATTTTTTTATCGCGCTCAACGAATTACTGTCTCCCTCTTTTACCTCCGCGTTCGAAGAGGATGAAGAACTCAGACTGGTTGATACCGATGAAATGGAAGAGATGGTGGCGATCACCACTATGCATGCCAATGCACTCAACTTATTTGGTATCGATGTCAATCATCTGGTGGCACGTATCGAGTATCTGGAAATTCTGTCCGCACCGATATTTGACAGTCAGGCACTCAGTCCGAATCGCATTTGTGAAGCTTTTCAAATAGCCATAAAACCATTTAATTTCAGTACCGAAAGCAAGCTGATTCTGTTCAGATATTTCGATGAGCGTGTTTATTTAAAGCTGGCCAATCTGTAACAGACCTTTAACACGATGTTGATCGCTGCGGATATTCTTCCCGAGGTTATTCTCAGCTCTAAAAACGACGAGTTTGTTGAAGAAAAATCGTTTGAGTCCCGCACTGTAAATTATTACGATCCGTCAGAGAACAAGACCAGCGACTTCATTCCCCGTTCGCAGTCTGAGATGAACAACATCGTCAATCTGTTCATGCGCGGAGACATCTCGATCACTGGCGACGAACTCGAACTGCCGGCCTCGTTTTATAAAGATCCGAAAGACCAGAGCAACAGCGATAAAAATCTCTACGCCCGAAAGGATGTCATACACTCACTCAACCGTCTCCAGAACAGACTGCTTGAGCTGGGCGCCCAATCAGAATTAATTAATCATAAGGAGATAAAGAATTCCTTAATGAAGGAAATGGGGGTTGTTAGTGACGACCCTGTAGCAAAGGAAATTGCCGTCCTCGATGAACGCAGCATCGACTTTGTAGGCATGATGTTCGACGCCATTACCTCTGACGAGAGCGTTTCACCTGTTATCTTAGAACTTGTTATGCAGTTGCAGATACCGGTGATAAAAGTAGCGGTAAGTGACGAAGCGTTATTTACAAACGAACATCATCCCGCCCGTGATGTGCTTAATTTGATACCACAGGCAGGGAAAGGTGTGACAGAAGAACA
>JAQICG010000297.1 GCA_027858635.1 Gammaproteobacteria bacterium
AATTATGGTTTTTCGGCACCGGTTTTTCCCAGTTCCGCTATTTTTTGACCCGCGTTTATGGTTTCGCCCTCTTTCACCAGCAGCTTTTTATTATGCGCATAAGCACTTAGATAGGAACGACTGTGTTTGATGATGATCAGGTTGCCGTAACTAATCAAACCATTGCCGCTATACACCACTTTCCCTGCAGAGGATGCTCTCACCGCCTGTCCTTCAGTACCGGCAATGGCGATACCTTTGGCGTGATTCTTACTTTTATTAAACCGCGCAATCACCTTGCCCTCAATCGGCCACTGCCAGCTGACGTTGCGATTGCTCTCCACCGGCGACACGGCTGCTGTTTTTACCGGCGCTTTAACAGGGGCTTTCGCCTTATCGGATGTGGTGCCTGAGGCGACAGAAGTGATGGGGGCCGGTATCGGTCTCGCCATTGGTTTGCCCGTCAGGCGTAATACCTGGCCCGGATTAATCACATACGGTGAACGCAGGCCATTGATGGTCGCCAGCCTGGCAGGGCTGAGGTTATTTTCTCTGGCCAGTGAATAGAGTGTATCCCCCGGCCTTACCGTCACCTCTGTAGCGGCGGGTGCTGTTACCGCCCCGGCGTAGGTGGTTTTGCTCTCGCCACCGGCCGGTGGCCGGGTGTGCAGGCGTTCACCAGGGCGAATAATGAACGGTGGGGAGAGTTTGTTCCATCTGGCGAGATCATCGGGGTCGAGCTCAAACCGCCAGGCGATGGAGTGAAGGCTGTCGCCGGAAGCGACAGTATAATCACTGGGATCCCAGTTAATGCGCGCACCGGTGCAGGCGCTCAGTAGCGAAACTAGAAAAAATAGAGAGCTAAGCCTGAAGTACATCACTATTAACTATTTAAATAAATGACAAGGCTGATCATCGCCACTGTCAGCCAGCCCAGCCATTCTATATAACGACGCACCACCGGTTCCAGTCTTGGCCCTGCCCAGGCCATCAACAGCGCTACCAGAAAGAAGTGGGCGGAGCGCCCGATCAGGCTGGCCAGCAGGAACATCGGCACCGACATGGCAAAAGCCCCGGCAGTAATGGTGAACAGTTTAAAAGGAATCGGCGAGAAGCCTGCCACCGCCACCGACCAGAAGCCCCATTCCCGAAACCACTCCTGCGCCAGGGTGTATTTTTCCCAATAGCCTACATCATGCAAAATCGGCTCGATGGACGCGATGGCAAAAAACCCCAGCATATAACCGAACAGCCCGCCAAACACCGAAGTCACGGTAGCGATGGTGGCAATGCGCACCGCCCGCTCCGGCCTGGCGACCGCCATCGGCGCCACCATCAGCGCGGTGGGAACCGGGAAGAATATGGACTCAAAAATACTCACCGCCGCCAGGTAACGTTCCGCCCTGGGGTGCGCCGCCATCTCCATGCATTTGTTGTACAAGCTATTGAACATCATTCAAATCCTAACGAATCGAGCCATCGAGCAGAGGCACAAAATGCACCGCATCCAGTGTCTGCTCATCAAACCCTGTGGCGGTACGGGTAATCACTTTCAGCATCTGCCCGCCGGCAAAGGTGCCCACGGGAACCACCATGCGACCACCCAGCGCCAGCTGCTCCAGCAACGACTCCGGCACATGCTCGGGCGCAGCGGTCACCATAATCGCCGGATAGGGCGCATGATCCGGCCAGCCCCAGACTCCGCCGGTGTGCCGGGTGTAAATATTGCGCAGCCCGATGGCCTGATGGCAGCGCCGCGCCCTGTCCAGCAGACCGCTGATGCGTTCCACCGAATAGACCTTGGGCACCAGCCGCGACAGCACCGCTGCCTGGTAACCCGAACCGGTACCCACTTCGAGCACCACATCCGGAATTCCCGGCTGCAACAGAACTTCGGTCATTTTGGCCACGATATAGGGCTGTGAAATCGTCTGCCCCTGACCGATGGGCAGGGAGGAGTCTTCGTAGGCGCGGTGTGCCAGCGCTTCGTCGATAAACAGATGCCGCGGTGTGGTGCGCATCACTTCCAGCACACGCTCGTCGGTAATGCCCTTGGCTCGCAATCGCTCGACCAGCCGGTCGCGCGTGCGCTGGGAAGTCATACCTATACCTTGAATGTTTTTTTGCATACTGCTTGAGGCGTATCGCCGATACTTTATAGTTGTTAGAGGTGCCATCCGGCACGATTACAGATTATTGAGGACAGGGCAAAAAAGTCCAAAATGCAGTTTACACGTAGTTAGCGAGCGATAGCGGAAAAACATGCCCTGAGTGGGGCGGTTCATTCTGCCTTGAAAAACGAACCTGCCTCCAACCAGTCGCTCAAGCCACTCAAGCTTTGATAGCGGGTCAGATCAATCTGCAACGGGGTGATAGAGACAAAGCCATGCTCGACCGCATGAAAATCGGTGCCTTCACCTGCATCCTGGGTGCGCCCCGGCGGTCCTATCCAGTACATGGGCATGCCTCGAGGGTCGGTCTGGGTAATAACGCCCTCCGATTTGTGTCGATTGCCCAGTCGCGTCGCCTTAATACCCTGAATCATTTCCCAGGGTACATCGGGCACGTTCACGTTCAGAATGCTGTCCTGCTTCAGGGGCCGTCGTTGCAACTGTTCGACAATCTGCACAATGGCTCGGGCCGCCGTCTCGAAATGCTCGGGGGTACGCGACGCCAACGAGACCGCAATCGCCGGCAGACCCAGAAAACGCCCTTCCATCGCTGCAGCGATGGTGCCGGAATAGAGCGCGTCATCACCCATATTAGCCCCTGAATTGATGCCAGAAACGACCATCGCCGGCTCCTCTTCCAGCAAGCCGGTAATGGCCAGATGCACGCAATCGGTGGGCGTACCATTGATAAAGGTGAAGCCGTTTTCCGCCACTTTCGCCCGCAATGGCCGATCCAGTGTCAGCGAATTGCTGGCACCGCTCCGATCCCGATCCGGAGCCACCACCGAGAGGGTGTACAACTGCCCCAGCATTTCCGCCAACACCCGCAAACCGGGAGCAAGATAGCCATCATCATTGCTTAATAAGATATGCATAAGTAAAAATCATCGTTACAATAAACCAGTGCTAACTATACATGATGTGATGACGCCCTATGCAGGATGATTCAACAAAAAACGCCAAAGACCGAACCGGTAACTGGCTGGATGACTGGCTGAACAAAAGCCATGCGGATGCCAGCGGGCAGAGCCCCGTGGACGAATCCAAACTCTTTCAGCAGGCCATGCAGGACGTCACGCCCATCCGCGCCAGCGACAAAGTTCGCCCTGCGCCAGCAGCCAAAAAAATCACTATCAGAGACCCTGCACAGCACCCTCACATCAATGACGTTTTCTCCGATGCACCGGTCGAGGACTGCCCTGAGCAGCTGCTCTATTACCGCGACGGTATCACCCCGGCGACGCTGAAAAAATTACGCCAGGGGAAATTTCAAATCGACCATAGCATCGACCTGCACGGCATGACTGTCGCTGCGGCTCGCAGCTACCTGCTGGAATTTCTGGGAGAATGCGATGCCGATGGCAGCCGCTGCATTCTTATCGTACACGGCAAAGGCTTCAGCTCACCGGACAAGAAGCCGGTGATCAACCCCATGGTCAATCGCTGGCTGCGGGAAGTTCCCGCCGTGCTCGCCTTCTGCAGCGCAGCCCGCGCCGATGGCGGCAGCGGTGCGGCTTATGTTTTGTTGAAGAGAAAGAAATAAAAAAACAAGTTGGCAGTTGGCAGTAAAAGCTTAAATGCCCGGACAGAATTCGCAAACCAGCATACACTGCCCCCTCTCCCCTTGGGGGAGAGGGCTGGGGTGAGGGGGGCTTTTAAAAAGCATAGTTAACAGTAAAAAATTTTTTGACTTGTAGCTATCAACAGGCAATTAAATTAACGGCTTATTCCTTTGGCTTTGCCAGGGGTTCGGTCATCTTCAGGTTCGCCAGGAAATTTTCCGCCAGCGCCAGATAAATCGACTTTCTGCAAATCAGCTTGGAAGTGCCGGTGGCGATCAATGAGGTCGCCATCATCGCCAACAGCAGATCCTGGTTGTCGGTCATTTCCATGACGATAATAAAAGCGGTGATGGGGGTTTGTACCACCGCCGAAAAATAACCCACCATGCCCAGCACTACCACTGCCGAGGCCAGTTCCGCCGGAAAATAAGCCGCGATGTTGCTGCCCAGCCCGGCACCGCTGGCCAGGGAAGGCGCGAAGATACCGCCGGGAATACCGCTGAGATAGGTGGCCATGGTCGCCAGAATTTTAAGCACCGGATAAAAAACGCCCGCCTCGGCTGTACAGGCCGCAGTACCCGCGCAGCCGACAATCTCTTTCGCTTCAATATAGCCGGTTCCGTAAATCATGCCGCCACTGAGCAGACCCAGAGCGGCCACAATCAGGCCACAGATGAAGGCGATCTTTAACGCATGCTTTGGCATATAGGGGCGCAGGCGGGCTGATGCCGAAATCAGAAACTGACTGAATGAACCGCCCAGCACCCCTCCGACCACACCGCACACCAATACCGCCAGCCAGATGAAACCGGCATCCAGCGTCGCCGGTAGCGCGCTGTAGTAATTGTAATTATCCTGATGCACCGTAATCGCCACCATGCCCGCCAGCACAATGCCGATCATCATCATGCTGCTGTTACGCCGGTCAAACGAACGCGCCATTTCCTCGATCGCAAACATGATGCCCGCCAGCGGGGTATTGAAAGCCGCGGCGATCCCCGCACCGCCACCGGTGAGAATCAAGCCGCGTTCAAGATAGCGCGCCGGCACATGCATATGCCGACCGATGGAATACATAATCGCCGCACCGATATGCACCGTCGGCCCCTCGCGTCCGATCGAACCGCCGACAAACAGGCCCAGCACAGTCAGTATAAATTTTCCCACCGCCAGCCGAATCGACAGCAGGCGCCGGCACAGATCATCGCCGGTGCGCTCAATCGCCACCAGCGTTTGCGGTATGCCACTGCCTTCCGCCCCGGCAAAAAAACGCCGCGTCAGCCAGCTGATCAGCACAAAACCCAGCGGCGTAACCATAAACGGCAACCAGGGCGTGGCTGCAATATATTCACGGAAAGAGTGATCGGCAAACTCACCCAGCAAAGCAAAAGCCGCCGCCATCACCCCCACCAGCACAGCGCCCAGCCAGAAAATCAGACGCGTACGCCAGGCGGTGCGGTTAAATAAACGAAGCTTGGTTCGGCGAAGATGACGGCGCATGAGTCAGAAGGTTTTACGAAAAAAGTGATTGTAGCGCAAACAGGCGCAGGATGATGCCCGTAGCAAACGGGAATGATTTATCTGCGGCAAATGTTTTTATTAAAAACTTGAATTGAATGCTTTATATATCAGGAACAATCACGCTTGAACAATGTGTGCCCTTAACGATGAGACTAGATCATAACCATTCGCTCAGGTCACTGGCGGAGTTTGCTCAGCGTGGCAATAATGGCGCAGCATTCCTGACCGGAGACATTTTTTCTGCAAGCCTTGATCAGCTTGGCCAGTTCCAGTTGCATAGCGCTCAGGTCGTCGATGCGTTGCTGGATGACTGCTTGTTTATGTTCCGCAATCACACGCGCCTCATTGCAATCCCGGTCGTTCAGGGACAGCAGATCCGCGATTTCTTCGAGGCTGAAGCCGAGTTCCTGCGCCCGCTTGATGAAGCGGATGCGCTCTACGGTCGAAGCGGGATAATGGCGGTAACCCTGTACCGGTTTTAGCGGTTTATTGATCAGACCAATGCGCTGATAGTAGCGAATGGTTTCGACATTGACCTCTGCGATGCTAGCGAGATGACCGATGGTGAGGCTCGGTGTTCTGCTTGATATGTTTGTGCCTGTTGTCTTCATAATACTTGTTACCATCCCGGCACGGTGATTATACCGCACCCCATGCTGGAATCCGTATTTTGTAAAACCCATTTATGCACATCAGCCCGCGCAACAGGAAAGCTGTTTGACATCCCTGGTGAAGGTCTGGGCGCAGATTTTAAGGCCCTCCACCATGGTGAGGTAAGGAAACAATTGATCAGCCAGGTCGGCAATGGTCATACGGTTACGGATGGCCAGTGCCACGGTCTGGATGATCTCACCCCCCTCGTGCGCCAGCACCTGGCAACCGAGAATGCGGCCCGAGGCCCTGTCAGCCACCAGCTTGATGAAGCCACGGGTGTCCATGTTGGCCAGCGCGCGGGGCACGTTTTCCAGATCGAGCCTACGGCTGTCGGCTTCGATGCCTTGCGCTTTCGCCTGCGCCTCGGTAAGGCCCACCGTCGCCACCTGTGGGTCGGTGAACACCACCGCCGGCATGGTGGACAGATCGAGAGCGACATCCTTGCCGGTCATATTGCGCGCCGCCCGTGTGCCGGCCGCCGCCGCGACGTAAACAAACTGCGGCTGGTCGGTGCAGTCGCCGGCGGCATAGATGTGTTCAACATTTGTGCGCATATGGTCGTCGACGACGATGTTGTCGGTCCGGGTGGTTGCAATGCCTGCGTTCTCCAGTGCCAGCGTGCTCGCGTTCGAGCGCCGGCCGGTAGCGACCAGCAGTTGATCGCCACGGATCTCGCCCCGAACGGTGCGAACCACAAAGCCACTGCCATCATAATGCACGCTCTCGGGCACGGTGTGTAGATCGATCTGGACGCCCTCGTCTTCCAACGCGGCCTTCAGCTCCGCACCGAGGTCGGGCTCTTCTTTCGACAGCAGGGTACTGCGCGCCAGCAGCGTGACTTTCGCGCCCAGTCGACGGAAGGCCTGCGCCAACTCCAGCGCGACCACTGAGCCGCCCAGCACAATTAGGTGCTGCGGCATGGTCTCGGCCACCAGCGCCTCAGTCGAGGTCCAATAGGGTGTCTCGGCCAGACCCATGATGGCGGGGATCGCCGGCTGCGCACCGACCGCCAGCAGGATGCGATCGGGCCGCAGTGTCTGCTCGGTGCCATCGGTCTTGCGGACAATCAGGGTGGAGGCATCCTGAAAATGCGCCATGCCGCGCAGCAGATTAATCGCCGGATTGGATTCCAGAATGCTTTCATACTTGGCGATGCGCAAATGCTCGACGTGCTGTTGTTGCTGGCGGACCATGGCGCGGCGGTCGATACGCGGCGTGTTGCGCGGAATGCCGTCGAAGGCGTGATGGTCCTGCAGATGGGCGATATGCGCGCCCCGGATCATCACCTTGGACGGCACGCAGCCGATGTTGACGCAGGTGCCGCCGATGAGTTCACCGCCCTCAATGAGGGTGACCCTGGCGCCATGTTCCACCGCCTCGATGGCGGCCGCGAAAGCACCGGAGCCGCTGCCGACAATGGCGATGTGCAGGATACTGGTATTCATGCGCGCTCCTTCAGTTCACAGCCTTCCAGCCCGCAACGGCGGTGCGCCGGAGACAGCAGATCCCAGACAGCGATGGCCAGCATCAGTGCCAGTCCGCCGTACAGGGTCCAGCTGCTCCAGCTGTACTGGAACCAGGGATACAGGCTGAGCAGCATGATCACCGGCCCGATGATGCCGGCCAGGCTGCGCTGCCACTGGCGATGACTCAGCCAGCCCAGGGCGTTGGCGCCCAGAGCGATCAAGGCGAACAGCGGCAGCAGGGCATTGACGAACAACCCCTCCCACTGCGACAGAAAGCCCAGGCCTAGGACCGCGCCTATGCCGGCCAGGGCCGGGAAGCACATGGCACAGCCCATGGTGGAGACGATGGCGCCCAGTGCGCCCGACTTGTCGCCGATACGTGACAGCAGATGGATGAAACTGCTCATTGGACACTCCTCATTCAGCTAGTATGGCCCAAGTATAAACACCGTACCTAAGTACGGAGTCAAGCGATATAGAGAACAATTTCACCTGTAGCGAAGAATGATAGAATCAGGAATCAACGGCTTTTTGACATCCCATCCGCGCTTGTCTGTTGGTTATCCCCTCAAAACTATCTTTGAAATATGAAATTCCCGGTTGCTGTCACCAGTTAAACCGGTCACGTTAATAGAGAGTGAATTAATTCATAGCGAATTAAAATATTAAGCAGTTTTGTGAGAATGAATTCGCACCTACAAAAACATAGCGCCTAATCTAAAAACCAGAAAGAAACACTGACAGTTAAACAATAAATAATAAGGACATATTACTGTCTGACAGGATGGCCGGGGATTTCTGGTTAACTATAGGATGTGTCACCTGCTGGTTCAATATTCCCGCTTCTTCTTTCTGGTATGCTTGCAGCGGTAATAAAAAGTTGATATCACAGTTTGCGATTACCCCAATAATTTTCTGAGAGTTTTATGTCCACCAACCAGTATGACCTGTTAATTATCGGTGCCGGTGTCTCCGGTAGCGCGCTGCTGTACCTGAGCACAAAATATACCGACATCAAAAATATCGGTGTCATCGAGAAATACGCAGCACCGGCTCGGGTCAACTCACTGTCGAGCAATAATAGTCAGACGCTTCATTGTGGCGACATCGAAACCAATTACACGCTGGATAAAGCGCTGAAAGTGCAACGCGCCGCCGCTATGCTGCGCAACTACGCACTGGCACAGCCGGACGCACATCACATCATTTTCAAGTACCCGAAAATGGTGCTTGGTGTCGGCAACGGGGAATGTGAGCTGCTGAAAAAACGCTTCGAAGTATTTTCACCGCATTATCCTGAGCTTAAATTGCTCGATAAAAAAGCTATCGCGCGCATCGAGCCCAATGTCTCGATGAACGGCGACCGCTTTCGCGACGAGGAGGTCATCGCCCTCGGCTCTACCGACGAATATACCGCAGTCAATTTCGAAGCGCTGTCGCGCTCCTTTGTGCGCCAGGCGCAGCTGGCGGCGGATCTGGATCCGGATAAAAATATCGACGTGCATTACAACAGCCATGTCGAACATATCAGGATCGAAGACGACGGCTTTATCATCGAAACCGCTGATGCCTGTTATCGTACGCGCACTCTGGTGGCCTGTGCCGGCGGCCATAGTCTCAAACTGGCACATGACCTGGGCTATGGCCTTAACTTTTCGGTATTGCCTATCGCCGGCAGTTATTATTTCACACCGCATGTCCTCAACGGCAAAGTCTACACGGTGCAAAATGATGCGCTACCGTTCGCCGCCATCCACGGAGACCCTGATGTGCTGGTGCCCGGCGAAACACGTTTTGGCCCAACCGCATTAGTGCTGCCGATTTTGGAACGCTACAACCTCAAAACCCTGCCGGATTTCTTCCAGGTCTTCCGTTTCGACCGGAGGGTGGCAAAAGTGTTATGGAACCTGCTGCGTGTCAGAGACATCCGCAATTACATGTTCAAGAACATGCTGTTCGAGATCCCGCTAATTCGCAAATGGCTGTTCCTGAAAGATGTACGTAAGATCATCCCGTCACTCAAGTTCCGTGATCTGAAATTCGCCCACAAGGTCGGCGGTATCCGCCCGCAACTGATCGACAAGGACAACTGTAAACTGCTGATGGGCGAAGCCAAGATCGATACCGACATCGGCGGCATCTTCAATATGACGCCATCACCCGGCGGTACCTCCTGTATCGAAAATGCAGAAGCCGATATGCGAATCGTGACACAGCATCTGGGCGCCAAGATCAACGAGAGCGCGTTGCAAAAAGATCTGCTCAACGACCACAGCACTTTGCACTGTGATGATGCTATGAAAAATAGTGAACACAGCTGATAGCAGTGAAATCCCGGAGACAAAACAGGACAATGGCATCGGGTTTTTCGCGCCATATCTAAAGGCCTGCGCTTAAGATTCAATGCCCTTTTAGCACCCGGCTGGTTGCGAAGTCTTTTCAGATCTTTTGCAATAGCCGGTTAACCGGCTCTAAGCGCTTTAACTATGGCTGTGGTGTGGGTTACATAAAAACCCCAAACCACTAAAATTTAAAGAGGGCGATTGTCTAAAAATGCTTCGGAATTTTGCTGTAATAATAAACAGTGATTTTCTCATGGCCGATAATAAAGGCATTAATAGTGTGCTCAACTCGAGTGCTATCCATACTTAGATTATCGTTTTTAACTTAACGGCCCAGTGCTATTGTTTTAAATTCTTATATGGAGGCCATATTAAAATGAAAACATTACAAAAACAGACCTATATAAACACCCTGTCCGTTCTTTTATTTTTATTAATTTTTTCCGCACTGCTGATACCCGCGAAAACAGAAGCCATGCCTGTATTCGCCCGTAAGTACGACCTAAGCTGTAATACCTGCCACGCTGCTTTCCCCAGACTCAATGAATTTGGCCAACAGTTTGCCGCCAATAATATGCGCCTGCCCAACTGGAAGAACAAAACAATAAATGCCGGTGATGACATGCTGGCGCTGCCGGAAAGTGTGCCTCTGGCAATGCGTATGCAGGCCTTTGCACAGGCCCGGGAAGCTGAGGCTGTAGTAGATTTCACGTCAGGTAAAAGAGTTTCTGCAGACGGCGATATTCAGTCACCTTATCTCATCAAGCTGCTGTCGAGCGCGCCGCTGTCAGAGCACATCAGCTACTATTTTTACGGTATCTTTGCCGAAAAAGGCGACAACGGTTCGGTGATACTCGAAGACGCTTGGTTTTCCCATGATGCCATCTTCAATACTGACATCAGCATGATGATCGGCCAGTTCCAGGTGTCCGACCTGATGTTTCCGCGCGAGGTACGCCTGACCTTCCAGGACTACATGGTCTATCGTATGGCTGGAATAACTTATGACCGCGGGATTTTATTCGGGCTTCCTGCCGGCCCGCTCGATCTTTCGCTGGGGGTGGTCAACGGTAACGGCGTCAAAGAGAGCTACAGTATCAACAGTCCCGGATTCCAGCGCTCCGACCACCTGTTCGATAACAACAACGACAAATCCGTTTTCGGACGTATTGGGGGTGATATCGCCGGCGTTAATATCGGCTTATTCGGTTACTCCGGCACGCAGAAAAATGTCATCGGCCCAGCTGGTACTGTAAGCGGCGACCGGGACACCGACAAAATTTCATATGGCATCGATTTATCCGGCAAGATCGGCGCTAAAACATACTGGTTTGCTCAGCTGCTGCAAAATAACTGGGATGAGTTTATCGACATCAATACCGACTACAGCTGGTTCGGCGGTTTCATCGGCGTCGATTATATTCACAGTGACCGCTGGTCTTATTCGCTACTGTACAACTACACAGATGCCAATGACTTTGAAAACACTGACACCGTCTACGAAGGCCTCGATATGAATACGGTAACTTTATCGGCGGGCTACTATTTCATGCGTAACGTAAAAGGTGTTATCGAAATCAACGTCGATCTGCTTGATACCGTCGATAAAACAGGAACTTACTGGACCGGCCACCTGACCGGCGAGGACTACGCCCTGGTTGGTATTGATGCTGCTTTTTAAGCAGCCACTAAAAACCGGATCTGAGCAAAAACATTCTTCAACTTTAGAAACAATTGCTTTCTAATCCGGTTTTTTACATCAATATTACTACTGTGCAAATTTGCAGGCGAGTGTAGCGATGAACAGATTAATGCATTACCTCAGACCAACCGTTATCACCCTGCTCTGGATGCCATACTGCTAGCAACAGGGGCTATTTCTCAGGAAAATTTAAAAAGGCTGAAATAGCCGGTAAGGGCATTCATTCAGACTGTTCGATGGATAACATCATCGATTTTATGCTGGCAGTCATTGCTATTGCAGCATGTTTTTTGCTTTCTCCAGCGCGCTTTCAATTGATTTGGCAAACGCGAGCTTGCCAATTTTTTTTCTGATCCCGGCTCTGCGCAGTTTCAGCATCATTCTCGGATGAAGATTAGCAATCACCAGCCCGATGCCTTTTTTGTGCAGATCATTACCGATGGATTCCAGGGTCATAATCGCGCTCATGTCGATCATATTGACATCATACATATCCAGAATGACAACACGTACTTCCGGACTGACCAGGGTAATGTTGTTCATGGCTTTCTGCGCCGAGCCGAAAAACAACGAACCATAGATATCAAAAATTACCACCTCATGCGGCAACTCGCCGTATTTTTCATGCGACTTCTCAATTTTCGAGGTCGTAGTCAGCGCAATGCTTTTCTGTATGAACAGCACCGCCGCCAGCCCCATGCCCACCGCCACGGCAATAGTCATATCGAACAGCACCGTCAGCGAAAAACATAGCAGCAGCACGACCACATCACTGGTGGGTGCGACCTTCATGGTGCGGATAAAATGTCTGGGTTCGCTCATGTTCCAGGCCACCATCAACAGCAGTGCCGCCATCGCCGCCATCGGAATATAGGACAGTAAGGGTGCCAGTGACAGGATCGCCAGCAGAATAAACAGCCCGTGCACCACTGACGCCAGCGGTGAACGCCCGCCGGCTTTGACGTTCGCCGCAGTGCGGGCAATCGCTGCTGTCGCCGGTATACCACCGAATAACGGCACCAACATATTGCCGATGCCCTGGCCGATTAGCTCATCATTAGGGTTATGTTTTTTGCCCGACATGCCATCGGCGACAACCGCACACAACAGTGACTCCAATGAGCCCAGCACCGCGATGGTAATCGCCGCCGGCATCAACGCACGGATTAGCTCCCAACTGAGGCCGATCGCTTCACCGTTGGCAGCAGGTAGATGCCAGGGCCAGTTAAAACTTGGCACAATCGGCGGGATGCCGCTGCCGACAATGCCATTGATTTCAAAATGAAAACGACTGCCGATAGTGGCGACTGAAAACTCGGGCATAAGCTGACCGGTCAGCCAGACAACTAGCGAAGCCAGCAGCAGTGCAACCAGATGACCCGGGATTTTCGAGCGCAATTTCGGCCACAGAATCAGCACCGTCAGCGTCAGGGCACCGATTGATAATTCCTGCGGATTGACCGTCGGGATTTTCTGAATGATCAGCGCCAGATTATCCAGGTAGTGTCCGTCCAATGCATCGATATCTAGACCAAAAAAATCCTTGAGCTGAAAAGTCGCAATGACAACACCGATGCCCGCGGTGAAACCTACAACCACCGGATAAGGCACGACCTCGATGAGCTTACCGAGTCTGGCGACACCCATCGCCACCAGAATCATGCCCGCCATAAAGCCGCTGATCAACAGACCACCCAGCCCGAACTGCTGCACGATCGGCAACAGCACCACCACAAAAGCCGCCGTCGGCCCGGAAATGTTGACCTTGGAACCGCCGGTTATGGCGACGACAATGCCCGCAATGATCGCCGTGTAAAGTCCATGCTGTGGCGCAACACCACTGGCGATCGCCAACGCCATTGACAACGGCAGCGCAATCACACCGACGGTTAAACCCGCCAGCACATCTGCCTGAATATCCGAACGGGTTGGCCGGTTTTTTAGCGTTTTGGTAATGGCAGAGAACATGGTTTACCTCAACAACGAAACAGCTAAAAACATTTAAGTCGAATTCCTGATGATCAGAACCCGCTTCGAAACGATAAAAATCGAAGGCGGAATATAGATCAGAAGCCTGGAAATAACCTTATCGATAAAATACAACTCGCGAGCGGCAGCTTCGAATCCGCTGAGATTATAACAGCAAGCGTCGGCGCTGCGGGCTAAGTAGGGGCAAACCAGAGGCAGACCATTTAATTATTTTTCTGGCTCTTCATTTTCACTTTTCACATTATCCGTGGTTGTGTCTGCCTGCTGCGTTGCATCCACTTGAAAATGCATTAACTCTATAACTGGACCACCAAATGCAGAAAATTATGGCACCATATTCTCATTAACTGAATTTGACTCAATATATCGACTACACGCCAAAACGCAATCTTAGACATCTAATAAAACAGCCTTGTATCGGCTTAGCCATTAATCCCGCTGGATACCGATTATTATATGAACAACGAGTGTTGCCAGTGGCGTTAGCTAAACTGCGAAAACAGCGTAGACTGCCTTGATCCAGATGGGTGATTGAAGCACTTCATTTTTGAAGTAGCCCAAAAAACAAAAATCGGGCGCATGATACGATAGCCAAATAGTATTTTTTTGGGTGGCTAGGAGGCTGTCGGGTTTAGGGGGATTGAAGCGAGGGAGTGGGAGAGTGAGTACAACTTTTCCCGATTTTGAGG
>JAQICG010000296.1 GCA_027858635.1 Gammaproteobacteria bacterium
AATTTCTGCAGCTGCAGAAATTGGCTCCGGTTTCTGAACCGGCGCAATCAATTCCGGGTCGGCGGGTTCGGTCACTGCCGACTCCGGCATGGCGGCTTCTGTAACAGCTGTTTCTTCAACACCGGTAGTCCGGGCTGCTTCATCCATATCCACTTCTACAAATTCTTCGCTCTCAACGGCCGCGGTGCTTGCATCGCGATTGGCTTTCCATGGTGAATCATCTTCCTGAGACCATGTTGATGACGAGTTAGAGCAACCTGACAGACTGGCCGCAAGGATAGAACCAATAATGACGTTCTGCATTTTTATTCTTTTCACGCGAGCTCTCCAACCTCTTGTTTTATTTTTTAGGATTGTAGTATAAATTCATGAACAATCCCTGAATATAAGCTCTACCCTAAATATTTTAATCCGCTATACCAAAAAAAAAGGAGCCAAGCGGCTCCCTTTTAGATCAAACATTGCCCCCTTAGATCACTTCTTCGTCCAGGGCCTTCATGCTGAGACGAATACGCCCCTGGCGATCGATTTCCAGCACCTTGACTTTAACTACGTCACCTTCGACCAGTTTGTCACTGACTTTTTCGACACGTTCTTCGGAAATTTGAGAAATATGGACTAGTCCATCTTTACCCGGCAGGATTTCTACAAAAGCGCCGAAATCCATGATCTTTTTAACGGTGCCGTCATAGACTACGCCTACTTCCGCATCTGAAGTAATCTGTTCGATACGTGAGCGTGCTTTCTCGGCCGCTGCCAGATCACTGGAAGCAATTTTGACGTTACCTTCATCATCGATGTCGATGCTCGCTCCGGTTTCTTCGGTCAGTGAACGGATCATGGCGCCGCCTTTACCGATTACATCGCGAATTTTGTCCGGATTGATTTTGATGTTCAAATAGCGAGGAGCAAACTGAGACATTTCGGTATTCGTTTCAGAGACAACCTTGGCCATTTCACCGAGTATAAAATTACGCCCTTCTTTCGCCTGACTCAGTGCCTTGTCCATAATTTCACGGGTAATACCGGTAATTTTGATATCCATCTGCAAGGCGGAAATACCATCGGTGGTACCCGCTACTTTAAAGTCCATATCGCCCAGGTGATCTTCGTCACCCAAGATATCGGACAGCACCGCAAAATCATCGCCTTCCTTGATCAGACCCATGGCGATACCGGCAACCGGCGCCTTGATCGGCACACCGGCATCCATCAGCGACATACTGCTGCCACAGACCGAAGCCATGGAACTCGAGCCATTGGATTCTGTAATTTCGGAAACAACGCGAATGGTGTAGGGAAATTCTTCTTCTGTCGGCATCACACCCAAAATACCGCGCTTGGCCAGACGTCCATGACCAATTTCACGACGTTTGGGGGTGCCCACCATACCGGTCTCACCGACGCAGTAGCGAGGGAAGTTCTAATGCAACATGAACGGTTCGCGATAAGAACCCCCTAAGGCATCAATAATCTGAGCATCTCTTGCGGTACCCAGCGTGGTTACTACCAGCGCCTGAGTTTCACCGCGGGTAAATAACGCCGAACCATGTGTGCGTGGCAATACACCGGTACGAACGGTAATCTGGCGAACATCACTGGTAGCACGGCCATCGATACGTTTTTCACCCGAAATGATACGACCGCGCACAATTTTCTTTTCGAGCTTGCCGAAGGCATCAGAAATATCCGCAGCGCTCCAGCCCTTCGCTTCATCAGAGAGTGCTTCAACAGCGGCTTTACGGGCTGCTTTAACCGCATCCTGACGCTGCAACTTGTCTGCAATGGCATAGGCATCAGTGATAGCGGCGGTTGAGACATCCGCAACCTTCGCCACCAGAGACTCGTCAACGGCCACTGGTGTCCATTCCCAGTTAATCACGCCGACTTCAGCCTTCAATTCCTTGATGGCATTAACCACGACCTGCATCTGTTCATGACCGTACATGACCGCACCCAGCATAATCTCTTCTGAGAGCATATTGGCTTCAGATTCAACCATCAGCACAGCTTCATCGGTACCTGCAACCACCAGATCAAGATCGGAGCTTTCCATCACCGCTTTGGACGGATTCAGAATATATTCGCCGTCTTTGTAACCGATTCGGGCAGCGCCCAGCGGACCTGCAAACGGTGCACCGGACAGTGACATCGCGGCAGATGCGCCGATGATGGCGGCGATTTCCGGATCAGCTTCATCGCACACCGACATCACGGTAGCGACAATCTGAGTATCGTTGGTAAAACCTTTGGGAAATAACGGACGAATAGGACGGTCGATCAGGCGACAGGTCAGCGTCTCAGCCTCTGAAGGGCGCCCTTCGCGCCGGAAGAAGCCACCGGGAATCTTACCGGCGGCATAAGTCCGCTCCTGATAATTGACGGTCATCGGGAAAAAATCTTTGGAAGGATCAGCGTCTTTCATAACCACGGCGGTTACAAATACCACTGTGTCAGCGATACGCACCATCACGGCGGATGAAGCTTGGCGTGCAACTTCACCTGTTTCCAGTGTGACTGTGTGCTCGCCGTATTTAAATTCTTTTTTGATAGGTGTTGGTATCACTATATTCTTTCCCAATGCTTGTGGTTAAGGTTTGATCGTTTAGCCCCGCCGCTACTGCCGCGAGTCTCCAGCGATTGTCACTTATTTATCGACGTAAGCCCAGGCTGGCGATCAGATCTTTATAACGCTGCTGGTTCTTGCGCTTGAGGTAATCCAGCAATTTACGACGCTGATTAACCATCTGCAATAAACCACGACGTGAATGATGATCGTGAACATGTTCTTTAAAGTGCTCGGTCAGCTGAACAATTCGGGTTGTTAATAATGCGACCTGAACTTCAGGCGAACCTGTATCGCCTTGTTTTTGCTGGTACTTTCCAACAACTTCAGCTTTTTCCACTGTTGATAATGACATTTCTTCTCCAAAAATCTGTATTTGTAGGTGCTAAAAAGATGGATTTTATCACTTATTAACGCAACACAAAAGCATCGTTAATCGATGATTTACCCGGTATCAGGTCCAGAAGGCTGTCGGATTTAGGATGAATTGGCTGCGGAAGCGGGAGAGCGGCCCAAATTCCCCCGATTTTTCGTTGCGTAGAATAACTATGCGCCTCAAAATCGGGAATAGTGTGCTCACTCTCCCACTCCCTCGCTTCAATCCCCCCTAAGCCCGACAGCCTCCTGGTCACTCCATAAAAGCTATAACAC
>JAQICG010000331.1 GCA_027858635.1 Gammaproteobacteria bacterium
CCCATAGAGCTCCCCATAATAAATCCTAGAACCGCGCCAATAACTACAAAAATCTTCGTACGCTTGTCAGCAGAGAAGAACCAATAGACTGATGCTGCGAGCATTATAATTATGATCAAATCTAGCATTTATCTTCGTCCTCAATACATATAACCACATTCACTGATATATCTGTACAGTACGATGCGTAAACCCTAATTTCGTTTTCTGTCACTTTTCATGCCCTCATATTATGCTTATTTGATCATTTATATCTATGGGTGTATTGCATCTGGTGATTGCTAATATAGATTGTAAAAATCCGGATAATCAGATAAAACTACAGTAACTGTTGAAGCTTGGCAATAACCCATTGGCTGGACTTCACCCGCATTCGTAGGCAATTAACCACGAGCCTGATCAATTGATGCAAAGACATCAGGCTGTTAACGACACTCGTTAACCCACTGAAGGAGAACAGATATGAGCAACAAAGATCACAAACGTACTACCACCGATGCCGGTATTCCAGTATCCAGTGACGAACACTCGCTGACCATCGGCCCGGACGGCCCGATTCTGCTGCACGATCATTATCTGATCGAGCAGATGGCACAGTTCAACCGCGAGCGCATCCCCGAGCGCCAGCCGCATGCCAAGGGCAGTGGTGCGTTCGGCCTACACCCTGCGCAAGGACGACGATGACTTCGGTCAACCCGGCACGCTAGTGCGTGAGGTTATGGATGATGCTGCACGCGACCGCCTGGTGGCGAATGTGGTCGGTCATCTGAGCAATGGCGTCTCCGAGCCCGTGCTGCAGCGCGCCTTCGAGTACTGGCGTAATATTGACAAGGATATCGGCAAGCGTATCGAGGAAGGTGTCAGCGGGGCTTGATCGGACCATGAGCACGCCTGCGCCTTGTACTGGTGCAGGCGGCTATAGAAAAACGGCGCTTCGTGCATCGCGGTGCGCGAAGCCGCCGGCAAGCCATTTAATTAAAGCCCTGGAGCATCTATGCCTGATTTTGTACCCATCCTTAACGCTGACACGCTCAGCCCCGGCCAGGTCACCACCGTTAGCATCAACGGGCACAACATCTGCCTGGCGAACCATGAGGGTGCTTTCTACGCTCTGGATAACCTCTGCCCCCACAAGGGTGGTCAATTGGGTGATGGCGAATTGTCCGGTTGCGATGTCGTCTGCCCACTGCACCAGTGGGATTTCGACGTGCGCACGGGTGTCAGCCGCTACAACCCCAAGGACAAGGTCGCCACCTATCCGGTTCGGGTGAAAGACGGCAAGGTCGAGATCGATGCGGCCGCCGTGCCACCAATTCCTGTTGTCGAGGGCTATCTGAAGCAGTGGGATCACACCGGTGAGAGTGAGGCCGAGCCGGACATTGATACCATCCACAAACTGGCCAAGGGCGGTGGTGAGCAGCACGAGCCCATGCGTACCACCCGAAAGGTTCCGGACTTCGATAGCCTCTATTTCCTGCCGGGCCAGCTCGCCGAGCGTCCCCTGCGCCTGGCCCTGCCGGTCTACATAATCCACAGGAGATTTTGAGCCCTGTCGCTGGAGGCGAATATCCCCCTGGCCAAAGGCGCCGCCGAGATGGGTACCATGAACGGCAGTGGCGAAGGCGGCATGCTCCCCGAAGAGCGGGAGGCAGCCAGATACTATGTGCTGGAGATGGCCTCGGGCTACTTCGGCTGGAACGAGGAGACTATCCGTCAGGCTGACGCCATCGAGATCAAGGTCGGCCAGAGCGCCAAGATCGGGCTGGGTGGCGTCTTGCCGGGCACGAAGGTGACTGACGAGATCGCGAAAGTGCGCGGCCTCGAGCCCGGACAGGACGCGGTCAGCCCCAGCCGCTTCCCCGACATCGCCACGCCGGCTCAGATGCGCGAACGTATTGAATGGATCCGCAAGGTCAATCCCGGCATTCCCGTCGGCGTGAAATTTGCCGCCTCCAAATTGGAGGCCGACTTGGCCGCGGCCTGTGAGCTGGGCGTGGACTTCATCACCCTCGATGGGCGCCCCGGCGGCACGGGTGCAGCCCCGTTGCATATCAAGGATCACACCGGGATACCCACCGTCTATGCCTTGCCCCGTGCTCGCCGCTGGCTCGACAGCCAGGGAATGGCAGACATCAGCCTGTGCGTGACCGGCGGCTTCCGCACGCCGCCCGACATCGCCAAGGCACTGGCCCTGGGCGCCGACGCGGTAGCCATCGCCAGCGCCGCGATGATGGCGATCGGCTGCCAACAGTACCGCGCCTGCAACAGCAACCACTGCCCGGTTGGCATCGCCACCCAGCGAGAGGAACTGCGTGCACGATTCGACATAGACCAGAGCAGCAAACGACTGGTCAATTTCCTGCAAGGTACTCGCCATCAGCTGATCGACTTTGCCCGCATCTGCGGCCGTCATCGTCTGGCTGACCTGAGCTGGCAGGATCTGGTTACATACGATGACAATCTGGCCAGATACGCCGGCATCCGCCACGCTGCGGCAGTCTATGAGGATAGTTGAACGTACTAGCCAGCGAGAACGCGGGCGCTGGCCAGGTGGTTATATTATGATGTCGATCAGCCATGATGGCATCACAGCAGCTATTATCATTAACGATTTCGATTGTGATCTAGCGAGGATTTGAGACGTGAATATTGAGATTCAGGGAATTACTGGCCTTATTGGTCTGGTCGTGAGCGTCTGGGCCATCATCCAGACTTTTCAAAGTGGTGCCACCACGGGAGCCAAGGTCTTCTGGACGGTGCTGATTCTGATCCTGCCCGTCTTTGGGTTTATTATCTGGCTCTTCGCCGGGCCGCGGCCATTGAGGTAATGATGGCGCAGTGCATCACCTGCATGCCGGTTGGCAAGTCGGTCGTGCACGCAGAGTGCAGGTCGTGGCCGGGATCATCGGTTATCCACAGCGGGAGTAGAGACCGGGGCGAACAATAATATTTTTTATCCGCAGATGTGCGCGGATAAAGGCAAAAAATAAGAATTTATTTAAGAGCCTTTCCTTAAAGCAGACCTTCAATATTTTTATTTTTAACTAGGAGGCTGTCGGATTTAGGATGAATTGGCTCTGTTAATGCTTGGACTGATCAATCCCAGATGCAACTGTTCCTAACACACCAATCAAAATCTCCATACTATTAGACAATAAATCTAATTGCTCTGCATTTGGCTCACCAGCGTCTAGCATGGCAAGTGTCTCACTCAATGGCAGCTCACCAAACTTCGACTGATAATGAGCTATGCTCATAGCCAACAGTCGCGCACATTCAGCAACATCATCTTTGCTTGTTTTTTCTATGAGCTGGTCAGCTAGTCTGTGGTATTGCCGAAATGATTCTAAATCAGACATGAGTATCTCCGGTATGAAATGTTACTTTACTCGATTCCTAACTTAAATATTCTTACTCTAGGCTAGTAGTATTTAAACATCGGCTCATAATAATGCCATTTTGATTGCCTTGTATTCGTTGTATCAGTTCATGCCTATCACATTCAATCTTTGTAACAGAGTAAAGCTTATCCCAAGCTTCAAACAATTGTCGTTGTTGCTTACTTATTGAGTATGCTGGATAGGTTGAGTCCATGTAAAGATAAACCCTGGCAGCAATACCTTTTGCATAATCAGGCGGTTCAGCTCTTTTTGATGAGCTATCTATCTTCATGTCGCAGTTGCCTAGCTTTAAGCTATCATTTTGAATCATCGCAAAGTTGTAGTTACTTCTTAATGCATTTACAGCCCCGATAGCAGGCCATAGATTGTACATATCAGAGTACATATACCTAAACTGCATATTCACTTTTGCAGCGCAATTACGGCCTTTAAACGCCTTGCCTTTACTCTTAGTGCAGTCAGAGTGACCTTCGCGCCATTCAACGAAATTGCGACCAAAGTTCTCTGCTGGTACGACATGCTCCCACTCAATCCTCCCTGCCCTACCATTATAT